>JAIKZC010000135.1 GCA_024682575.1 Lachnospiraceae bacterium
CATGAGGATGAAAAAGTCCCGGCAGAGGTAAGGAAAGAGAATTAAGGATATGTATTAGTTTGTAAATTGCAGGAAGCCGCAGTAAATGCGGATTCCTGCAATAAAGTGACCAAAACATATAGATTACTGTTTATCAAAACGCGTTAATATGAAATTTAATATGTGGCTTAAGTTTATGATGAATATTACTGCCAGTATGAAGAGATTGGTGTAGAAAACACCCATTATATAGTAGTTTCGCTCGAGCAGGAATCCTAATGTAAAACCTAAATAACAGAGGAGACCTGAGGCTGTAAGCGCGAGGATCAGCACGTAGATGTTTTTGAAGGCGTTGATGATCGCATTCAGGAAGTCCATGAAGGAAGCATCAAAATAGATGAATCGTCCGACCATCAGACCGAGGTAATACATCATTACGGGTCCGTATTCACTTTCGTCACCAATGTGGTTCAGCCATACGAGGATAATGATGACGTAAAACATTGCGAGGAGTCTGACAGAAGCCTTTTCATCCTTGCTTATGTTTTTTAGTGGGATTATGAATTTATCAAGTATGCTGTTTAATATGCAGGAAAGGCAGATAAGAAGCAGCAAAATGAAATCTTTACCGCCTTCCCAGATATCTATAAAATAAGCTTTGCCGCTGTATGCGGCATAACTTACAGTGCCGCTCGTTAAGAGGCTGTATATATGATTCAGGATTATATATGCACAGGAAAATGACATTACCGAGCTTCCTGAGATCATCATTTCATAAAAAAGCTGGATTTTCCTTTTAATGTTATCGGAATAAATTTCCTCTTCAGCGTTTTTTCTAAAGATAAGTCGTCCAAGGCTTGTAAAGCCTATGATCAGTAAAATACATACTGCGGTCATTATAAATGCCGCTATAAAGAATATAATTTTTTCTGCGGTTCCGAAATCCGGATTGATATAAGATTCTATGCTCATACCTTTTTCTCCCTTAAAAAATAAAAATTTAATCTATGTCTGACCTGTCGTTCAGCAGACAACAGGGAACATTATAGTCAGATTAGGGGAGAATATCAAGCGCCTTATAAAATGCTGAAATGGTTCTTGCGAACAGTTATAAGCCCGTCACGCTGCATTTTACCGAGCTCTTTGGAAAGCGCACTTCGTTCGAGATTTAAGTAATCTGCCATTTGCTGCCGGTCAAACGGGATATCGAATTTTTTACTGTTCTTTTTTAGGGAAACAGTATTCAGATATGCCATAACACGGCCGCGGATAGTTTTTGGAGCGGTATGAAAACTCCTTCCGGAAAGGGCAAGGTTTTTTCTTGCAGAGATTGCAAGGAGATTTCCAAGAAGTTTTATTTTCCATTGTTTTTCTGCCACCGAAGGTCCTTTAATGACTGACAGGTTGAGAAAGAGTATTTCGCAATCTTCGTTCGCAATGACATCTACGAGCATGGGTTCAGTTTCGAGGAAGGCATAAGTCTCGCCAAAAAAATGACCGGATTGAACGATGCTCAGTATCGTGCGGTTACCCCAGATATCGTTGGATTCTATTGTCACGCTGCCTGAAAGAACGAGTCCCATGGAGATATGATCGTTTCCGGCAAGAAGGATACTGCTGCCTTTTTCATATTTTTTCTGAACTGTTTTTAGACCGGTCATTGCTTCTGAAAACTCTTCATCGGTCATGTTTTTGAAAAGTGTATTTTGTCTGTAAACTGCATTTTCCATTTGGAAACCTCCGGTGTTACGCAGATTTTAGAATCCTAAATTCTCATTTACGAGGATTACGTGAATTCTGTCTTTATGCTTTGAATATCTGGTGATAAGGAACTGACAGCAAATTGTGTCGGGAGATTTGCAGTCCATGCAGGCACCGGTCTTAGCGCAGGGTGTCGACAGATTAAATCTCTGGGCATTTATCGGAGCTGCAACATTTCTGGCTCTCTTCATAGCACTGTCTGTATCGGCACAGATCTTATTCATGCCTACGATAAAAATTACTTTTTTAGGACCCTGGGCGATCGCGGAAACACGATTTGCGTTGCCATCGATATTTACGAGAATTCCGTCCTCGGTCATAGCATTCGCACTGCTCAAAAATACATCAGCATCATAGGCAGCAAGCATTGCAGCACGCTTATCCTCTGTTTTATCCCTGTCGATAAAATTGTAATTTCCGTTTTTGATCGCATCAACAAGTCCGATCTCATGGGCACTCATGGCACCGCCCATGGTTACGCTGTCGCCCTCTTTTATCAATTTAAGGGCAAGCTCAACGGCTTCGGCACTATTCTTTGCATAGTAGCCGGACATATTTCTCGATTCCAGTCCTTTGATGACCTTTTGAGCCAGAAGGTCATTTCTTTTAACAATGTTCTCGTTCATAGATTCCTCCTTTTAGATATATATTTTATCGAATTATCATGGGTTAGTAAATCGATTTGTTAAACACATTTTTTTCACTGGTAAAAGAGAATATATCTGCTATAATATAAAAATGATTATATAATTATAAATAAAAAGTTATATAGAAGAAGAGGATGGAAGATGAAGAAAGAAACGGCAAAGAAATTGAGGGCACAGCTGATTTTTCTGGCGGCGCTGCTGGCAGTCTGGCAAACGCTTTATATGCTGGAAGTATTTCCGAAGATATTGTTTCCGTCGATCGGAGATATTATAGGGGAATTTATCGATGGATTCAGAGAAGATAATCTTGCTGAATATACTTTATACTCGGTGTCACTTCTGATAAGAGGTTTGTTCTGGGGAGTGCTGCTGGCATTTGTATTTTCTGCGCTATCAATGGTGAGTAAGACATTTCACAGCATTTACAACATGCTCGTATCGGTATTTGACCTGATCCCTGGCGTGGCAATACTTCCGCTCGCAATACTCTGGTGCGGAATTGGCGAAAATACGATAATCCTGGTGGTGGTACATGGTGTCATATGGCCGATGTCAAGAAGTATGCTCGATGGTTTTAAGGGTGTTCCGAAGCTTTATATAGAAGCCGGTAAAAATTATGGCTTAAAAGGGCTTTCACTGGTTAGGGGAATATATCTTCCGGCGTCTTTTAGCGCGTTTCTTTCCGGAATGAGAGTAGGCTGGGCAAGAGCCTGGAGAGGACTCATCGCGATCGAAATGATCTTTGGAACGACAGGTTCCGGCGCGGGGATCGGCTGGTATATTTTTATGAAGCGTACAAATGCTAACATTGCCGGCGTTTTTGCGGCCTTGATAGTTATTATTCTCATTGGCGTTTTTGTTGAATACGTTATTTTCCGCAGTATAGAAAAAATGACCGTTAGAAAGTGGGGACTTACATCATGAGCGATAAACTTCTGGAATTGTGTCATCTTACGAAACGCTATGAAGACGGCGTTTCAGATAAAGATGTTATAAAAGATCTGAATCTTGAACTTGAAAGAGGGGAGTTCCTCTGTATACTGGGACCTTCCGGATGTGGTAAGACCACACTTATCCGCTGTATCGCAGGATTTGAGAAATACAGCGGGGAAATAAAAGTTGAGGGAAAAAGCGTGAGTGGTTCCGGAAATGACAGGATGATGATATTTCAGGATTATAATCAGCTTTTTCCGTGGAAGACCATCAAGAAGAATATACAGTATCCAATGAAATGCAGTGGGATCAAGGATAAAGCCCTGTTGGAAGAGAGGGCTATGGAACTCTTGGAAATAATGAATTTAACGGAGTATGCTGACTGCTATCCGCATCAGCTTTCGGGCGGAATGAAGCAGAGAGTGGCGATCGCCAGAGGGCTTTCCACGCAGCCGAAGATACTTCTGATGGATGAGCCTTTCGCGGCGCTCGATGCCCAGACGAGAAACAGACTTCAGCCGGAGCTCTTGGCCATTCAGAGAAAGACAAATACGACGATAATTTTTATAACCCATAATATTCAGGAGTCGATAAAACTTGGGAGCAGGATAATTCTATTTGACTCAAAGGGAAATTTGGAGATCGATATCAGAAATGAAGTTCCAGAGCCCAGAAATCCAGCAACACCCGGATATAGTGAAACCTGGAAAATGCTTTTTAATGCGCTGAACCCTGACAGGGCTGCGGAATAGTGGATTTAAGAGTGTTTTATTTTATGTCGGCTTGACGTCTGTGGTAAAATATATAGTGCAAAACACAGACGAAGGGAAAAACAGTTTTGGAGAAAGTTAAACAATTAATTAAGAAGGTTAACGGATGGGGATTGTTTCTTTTTATCTCCGTTGCAATTTTTTATGTGAGCCAGAACATGCTTGCAGGGGTTTTGGAGAGGATAAACTGGAAGCTGCAGCTGGTAAATATCATTTTCTTCCTGCTCTTTATGCTTTTCAGCTCATCGATCTTTTCGAAGGCATCAATAGGAATGAGGGTCACGCTCGCAGTTACCTGGTTTGTGAGCCTGGTCAATGCCTATATTTTTGAATTTCGCGGTTCCTATATAATGCCCTGGGATATTTTTTCGGTGGGAACGGCGCTCAATGTTGCAAATAATTTCAGCTACGTGCCGACGGTCAGAATGATCGTCACGACTATACTTTTTATAGGTCTTTTTATTCTGGCTGGCTTCTGTAAACTGGATTTTTCCAAATTATTCGGTCACAAATACAAACGCTTTATACTGACGGCTGCATCGCTCGCTGTTACAGTTTGTCTTGCGATATCATTGCAGAAGGAAAGTGTGGTTGAAAAGCTCGGGATATATACGATCCAGTTTGATACAGACGGTTTAGTAAGGAAAAACGGTCTTACTGCGGCATTTGCTCATGAACTTAAGTATCTGACGGTGGAAAAGGTTCCGGGATACAGTGCGGCAAAACAGAAGGAAATCCTTGATAATACCGAGCCTGCTGCAGTATCAGGAAATCAGACTCCGGATATTATAGTGATAATGGATGAGGCATTTTCGGATCCGGCAGTTGATGGAGAGATAAGTACAAATGTTGATTATATGCCTTTTGTGCATTCACTTTTGGAGGGAGCGGAGAACACCCAGTCCGGACATTTGAATATGTCGGTTATCGGCGGAAATACTCCCAATTCCGAATTTGAATTCCTTACAGGTAATTCGATGGCATTTCTCCCGAGAGGAAGTATTGCCTATCAGCAGTTTATCCGTCATAAGATTGATTCGATGCCGAGCTATTTAAAGAGCCTTGGTTATTCTACGATTGCGATGCATCCTTATGATTCAAGCGGTTGGAACAGAACTACGGTTTATCCTTTGCTGAATTTTGATGAGATGTATTTTGAGGATGGATATTTTGAAAATATGAACCTCGCAGAGGTTAGAAAATATGTTTCCGATGATGCATTTTTTGATCAGATCATTAAAGAAGTGGATCAGCGTGCAGAGAAGGGTCCGGTATTTTCTTTCAATGTAACAATGCAGAATCACTCGAGTTATGGAGAGACCTATGATAATCTGCCCTGGACGGTTTCCATCAATGGAATTGAGGAGATGGATCGTCAGGGTCAGAGAATGACAAATTATATCAACCTTATCAGTCTTACAGATAAGGCTCTTGAAGAATTTATCGATCATTACCGGAATTCTGACAGGCCTACTCTGATAGTATTTTTCGGCGATCACCAGCCGGATCCCAGCGTTTATAATGTTCTCTGGAATCAGAACGGAAAGAATTCAGAGGAACTTTCCACTGAGGATATTTTTAATACTTATCGTGTGCCTTTTATTGTCTGGGCAAATTACGATATAGAAGAGATGAGCGGGCTGGAAATATCTGATAACTACCTTGGAAATCTTGCGCTGAAGGCTGCAGGTATCCCTCTTACGAGATACAGAACCTTTACGGATGAATTTTCTAAAAAATATCCAGTTATTTCAGCTATCAGAACGGTTGATGCAGAGGGAAATTCCTATGCTACTGATGACGTAATGAGTCAGCTCGATGAATATTCAGCAATGCAGTATTATGAAATGTTTGATGATTACGATGATTATGAATGATCTGATCTGTCATCGATCAAAAGGCTGTCTTTGGATCTTATCCGAAGGCGGTCTTTTTTATTATATTTTTTCTTCACATTTTTTTCACTTCATTTCAAGTTTTCTTCAAGCATTCTTTAATATTATTATCCCATCACGAGAACGTACGTGGTATTTCCGAACTATGGTTGATTTTAACAGACATTTAAATATTTATTTAGGAGGACGTCTTAAATCATGAAAAGAAAAATTGTTACATTTCTTCTGGCGGCGGCACTTACGGTGACAGCAGCAGGGTGCGGAGCCAAGGGAACTGCTCCAGCCGGACCGACAGAATCAGCTTCGACGGCAGCAGCATCTTCATCGGAGGCAGCTGCGACAGAAACAGCTGAAGTTTCTGAGGAACAGGCAAGCATAGAGTCAACACTTGATCTTGCTAATAACAGCGATGTCAGCTGGAGTTATGATTCTGATGCTGATGCATGGGTAATGTCGATCGTATCGGCAGTTGCTTATCCTGAGATCGAGGACGAGCAGGGCGTTTCTGTATGTATCCCCGGAGCTTATATCAAGGGCGTGGACACGGACGGAGATGGAGAAGCAGATGTTACTGCAGCAGATTATTCAGACGCTGTGAACGGAACTCTTGTTATTGACTATGAGGCAGAGGTAACGAGCACTAACGGACAGGTTTATACAGCTGCTACTGCTCCTGTTATCGTAAATACAGGTGCTGCAGGCTACAGCTCATCAACAAATACCAATGCTGCGACGACTTATGCGGCAGAGGGCTATATCAATATGTCCTGCGGAAACAGGGGTAAAAATGATACAGCAACCGATGAGGATGGAAATGAGTATTACACAGGTGATGCTCCATGCTGTCTTGTAGATCAGAAAAATGCCATCAGATTTGTAAAGTACAATATCCTTTTAGGAAATCTTCCGGGATCTGTTGATTACTTTGTATCTACAGGCGGTTCCGGCGGCGGAGCTCATGCGACAATGGTTGCTGCAACCAGCAATAATTCTGATTTCTATGATTATGAGATCGAATGCGGAGCTGTTGGTGTTTACAAAACCTCTGACGGAAATTATTCAACAACCGTAAATATCGACGGAACAAACTATGAGATTTCAGACGGTGTATGGGGCTGCATGGCATATTCAGCTATTACTTCTCTTTATGAGGCTGATATGGCTCTGGCATTTGAGTATTATATGGATACTGATTATGATTTCGGTACACCTTTTAAGACTCAGCTTGCAGAGTATCTTTCAGAAGAATATATGGATTATATCAATGACCAGCATCTTTCTGTTAAGGAATCTGATGTTGACCTCGATATAAACGGTGATGGCGACAAAGACGATACTATCGAGCTCTCTATCGAATATGACAAGGATAAATATGCTGATACCAACGGCTATGGCGGAAGCTATATAGATTTCTATCTCGCGGAGTTTGAGTCAAATCTTCAGTGGTATCTCGACAATCTTGACTATGCCGATGACTGGACATGGTTTGATGAAAACGGAAATAAGCTTTCTGATGAGGAAGTTGCTGAGATGACTTCTGAGGACAAGGCTAAGGCATTTATCGAGGGCAGATATACAAAGAGCTCTTCGGGCGATA
>JAIKZC010000273.1 GCA_024682575.1 Lachnospiraceae bacterium
CCGGTAATGATCGACGGGATCAAGACTGTAAATCCATTCGATTTCTTCATAGCCACAGCCCAGGTAATCTCCAACGCACCTGCTAAAAACAAATAGAACCACTTCATATAAAATCCTCCCTATAACAAAATACGCCATTCCCTTACCTGCTAAGACCTAACGGTAAAGAAATGACGTTAATCCCACTACTCGGTAGCAATGGGCGTCTGTTTGTTCAATTACATCAACTATACTTAAGAAGCCTGAACTTGTCAACATCTTAACTTTTGAATCTTACAACCTGTAGCTCCCCGTTTCTATCCTTTATATTTTTTCTGTATCCATAAAAGATCATACCACCTATCGAACTTCTTACCTACTGTCTTCATCTCATTTATACCTGACCAAGTAGATCCATCAGTCCGAGCATCCCCTCTTCTCCCAGTTTAACCAATAGTATCGGAATTGCCTCGAACGCAGCGCCTGCCAAAAACATTTCAACAAAAGTCGGTACATCCATTATTTTCGCTATTACGCAAAAAGCACTTGTAGCCATCATGACAAATCCCAGTATGCTCGTTACAGTCCCAACAAAACCGCCTATAGCGCCCCAAAGGCTGAGAGCAACGAGTAAAAGTAATCGAACAGGCAGGAGCACCAATCTGGTTGTGAACAGCAGAATTGCCTTTAGTATCCGCATTATAAATTCCCCCTCTCCTTTTCCATGAGCACCTTATATGCCACAAGTCTAAGAACATATTCCGGCACCTGCGATGTACCAAGTTCCCAGTCCTGCATAGTGCGGTACGGAATAGCAAGCCACTCAGCAAGAAGATCAAAAAGAACTTTCTCCATCTGAGATCTGGTATAGAATGTTGGGAAATATTCCTGGAGCTTCTTCTTTGTGATCATGAGCTGCTGAAATAATCCTAGCAGTACTTATAAAAACAGCCGGAGACTCTCTCCGGCTGTTAATTGGCTATTTCATTTCAAAAATTCTTATTTCTAATTAAAATATTTTCCCATACTTTTCTCTTTAATAACATCATCCATAAATAACTTTACCGCACCACTTACGGGTATATTATTTATTTCACATATGGACTTAAATTTTTCTTTCCTTTCACTGTCTATCCTATAACAAATCCTTGTATCGGTTTTTACCGATATGATTTTTTTGTAATTAGACAGATCAATATCAAAACCATCTTTTTCTATTGTATATGATATAAACTTTTCAATCGCCTTTGACTCTTTTATACCTGTTTTTTTGCAGATTTCAAGAAAATCTTCCCGCATTGCACTATTTATTTTCAAATTCTGAGAATCATCTTTTCTCATAAATAGGCTCCCTTTCAATGTAACCGTCTATCATTCGACTGAGTTAAAAAGAATATGGTAATTTCGGAGAGTATGTCACGCAATATATCATAAAAGCCTTAACAACATTAGACATCTTGAGACAGATATTATTCTCACATACACTCTGGAATTCTTCACGACGACTGCGCTCTAGGAATACAGATTTTCTGGCTTCATTTCCATCATATTTCAAATTCGCCTCATTAACATCCAGTATAAAAGGCAGTTTCTTTAGTTTAATACATTCATCAGCAAGTAGTTCCAACGCAAAGGCAACAGATATTTCACGCTTTTTGCAATATATTTTGAAATCTTCATATAAATCCTTATTGACACGAAGTCCAAGATAATCTGTGCTATTTCCCATATCTTCCTCTTAGTTCCCTCTGTGAATCAATTTATTATTTTGCATCAAAAGGATCTATAATATTCTCTTTTATACTATTGACCGTTTCTCTTGCCATATTTACAACGGCTTCCTCATCCTCAAAATCATAAATCTTGTTATTAAGAAGAAGATCAAGTTTTTTCAATGCCCGGATCAGATCATTGGCGTTCTTTCTCTCACTGGATTCCTCTGGTTCTTTAGAGTATTCTTCTTCGTCATCTGTGTCTTCTTCCGAAATATCTTCATCAGCCTGATATTCTTCTGAAGCCTCATCTGTATCATACTCATCAGTTTCATCATCTACTGTGCCGGAGTTTTTATCTGAACTTTCCTCAGTAGGATCTGCTGATACTAATGGCATATCCGGATGATCCTCTCTGTACATTTCCTCTTTTATTGCCGACCAGTCATTATGACCTGCCTTAAAATGTTTTATCATCTTCTGCATAAAAGTTCTTGTTATTGAAGTTTCATCTGCTATAGCTTCAAGCATTATCTGATAAAACTTTTCCTGATCTGCAGTTTCAAGAGGCGCTATATAAACAGCGGTAGACATTCCTATTTTTTCCTCTGCTACCATCTGCTGGATTTCGGGAATACATTTTCCAAGCTGTTTATAGCGGTCAGCCTGCTGAGTTGAAATTCCAAGACGATTAGCTATCTCATCCCTGATATTCCCATCAAACTTTATTTCATTTAAATATTTCTCATGTTCTTTATATCGTTTGATCAGCAATAAAGGATCCTTTGCTGAATCTCTCTGCGAGTTTGCCATTAAGACGTAGTTTTTTACATCGGCATCAGACTTAAATTTTGCTGAGTCAACAACAATACATTTCACCGGCTGACTTCCGTTATGTAATGTATTCCATGCATGTAATCGTCTGTGGCCGGACAATACAACATATCTTCCGTCTTCACAGCCATAATTTGTAACTTCTATTGGATCGGTAAATCCATTTTCCTTCATAGACGCAAGCAGATCATCTATATTTGAAATATCTTCATTATTATCTGCGTAGGCATCTATTTTGTCTATCGGCAAAACTTTGATCTCATCCTGCTTTGCCATTATACTTTCTGCAGCCTTTGCAGCTGCAAAAGCAGAGTTTCTTTTTTTGAAATTTTTAGCCAAAATAAATTTCCTCTTTCTTTCTGTCAGACAGACTTTTTAGATCAATAATCTTTTCTTATCCTGTCTTCTATTACGTTTACAATTCTTCGATAAGCTATGCTTCCCTTAGAATTTGATTTATAAAAACAAACCGGTCTTCCAAAATATGTTGATTCGGCAATTGCCGACTCATAAGGTACATCACAGATATAAAAATCAAGTTCTTTTAATTCGTCATCAACGGCCTTATGCAGAGCAAATCTTATATCTTTTTTTGCCAGGAATGCACCTATAATTCTTGCTTTAGGATTAACCTCTCTGGCATCTGCCAGATCCTGCATCAAACGCTCATAACCCTCAGCTGAATAAGAATCAGGTGAAAAAGGTATAAGCATGTAATCTGCAAGATACTTAAAACAAAAATCATTAATTGTTTTAGATGACGGCGGCATATCTACAAGAACCCATTCATATCCATTGGCGTTTATATATTCATTAATTCTTTCGCCGGCCTCAGCAAGTTTCTCCTCAGAAATTGATACTATTCCATCAGCAGCATCAATATTAGGAGCTCCGCATAAAACATCCACATCATAACTCGTAAAGTTTCTCTGTCCTCTTGCCTGCCATTTAACACCACACAAAGCATCCTCTATATCTGCCCCATTAAGGACATCCATAATAGTTGCCTCAGGGATTTCATCTTCTTCAAGATTCATAGACATTGTAGTCGTAGTATTTCTCTGCGCATCCAGATCTATAACAAAGACTTTTTTTCCTTCTTCGCCTGCCAATATTCCGGCAATTGAGAATAAAGAAGTTGTTTTACCACAGCCACCCTTTCTGTTGACTAAAGCTACTCTCCTGACATTATTCATATCAATTATCCTCATTCTTTCCACCCTTTAAGGGAGTTCTTTGACGCAGACATTAACACCCCTGCGCTCAACTACGTTTTCTATTATATTCCTCAGTACATACAAGGTCAATGTATTATTTAATTAATTTATTATCCTCACCGTGAGGACGAAAAAAATATCCCAAACGAAATTTAACCTTTCATTTGGGATATTTCTTTTCTAAATAACATTTTCCAAATCAGTTTTTGCATTTTCATGCATATGGAATTCTGTATCCTGATCTATTAATTTTATCATTATTTCAACAAAATTGGGATCAAACTGAGTTCCGGAACCTTTTACAAATTCTTCTCTTACCAATTCCTGTTTCATTGGACCACGATAACTTCGTGTAGATGTCATGGCATCATAGGCATCTGCTATAGCAATGATTCTCGCCGCTTCAGGAATGTCTTCTCCAGCGAGTCCATTTGGATATCCCTTTCCATCATATCTCTCATGATGATATTTGGCACCAATACTCAAAAATTCGGAATCATGTATACTTTCCAAAATCTTATCACCAATTATTGTATGAAGCTTTATAGATGCAAACTCATCTTTAGATAGCTTTCCACTCTTATTGATTATAAGATCATCTATACCAATTTTTCCTATGTCATGCAAGAGCGCTGAATAATATATTTCGTCACACTCTTCATTTGATTTTCCGGCTTCTCTTGCGATCATCCTCGCATAGGCTGCAACTCTTATAGAATGCCCATGTGTATATGGATCTTTTGCGTCTATCGCACTGACTAATGCACCGGCAGTCTGCTCAAACATTCTCCGGATTCTTCTTTGTTCTGCTTTCAGATACTCAATTTCAAGTTTATTTGCCCTCTCTACAGCACGATTCAAATTAAATATCTCAAAGATATAAACTACCACAACATTACCGACTATTGTGATATTTGTCAAAGAAAAACCATATGCAAATACCTGAACAATTGAAGCAATATACGGTAAAATCGAAAACATCATTAACAAGACATAGTTTCGTTTTTCAAGACATTTACGATATCTTACGATAGTTATTATTTGAAATAATGACATCACCAGAGGGATCATATAGCATAATTCAAATCCCGGTCCCCTGTGATATCTGTTATATTCATCAAAGGTGTAATAAACACCGGTAAACTGAGAAATTATAATAAAAAGCACAGAAATGTAAAAAAGTTTTTTTGAAATTACAAGCAGTATTGGAATTTTTTCCTGACGACCTTCATTCTTAAGCAAGTCTACCAGATATCTGTTAAAAGAAAAAATAACATAATTGATCAGAAAATACACTAAAAAATTACATATCCTGACCATCCAAAAAGCCGTTTCCCCAATGCTGCCCCTGTATCTATACGCCAGATAATCCGAGATCAACAGCAGCATCGCCCCAATTTCCATATTTACCAGTGCATTTCGTCTATCCTTTGATAATACTCGCGTTGCATAGGCCAAAATAGCTAAAACTCCGCAACAGCCACTCAAAAAAATCATAAATGACAGTTGGAAATGCCTTAATGCCTCCAACATATTTATCTCCCAAGCAAAAATTGCTTTCTATATAATAATAAACGAAAGTGACTTCTGTATAAACCAATATATATTGTAGATAAAAATCTTTTGATACTATTATTTTCATTATAGTACATATAAATTATGATATTCAAGTTCTTACGATAAAACTACTATCATTTATAATAGGTTGTTAAATAATATCAATATATTCATTGATATAAATAAAGTAATAACTCGTAAAAATAAACCCCTCCTGCTGCTGTAAAATTAATCCAGCAGCTGAGGGATTTATCTTAAGCAAAAGCAGAAAAAGCAATCTGCTTCATCTTTTTTGAATTACTTTCTTGCCCCAACTTCTTTATCAAGAAGATAAAGGTTCTTTTTGTCAGAATTAAGCATTTCAATCTTAGTTATCATATCCTTAGAATTTCTTTCTTCTTCTGCCTGCTCAGTTATAAACCAGTTCAGGAAAAGCTGTGTCCTGTAGTCCTTAGCTTCAACGGCAGCGTCCATGATCTTTCCAATTTCATCTGTGATATAATGCTCATGCTTATCTGCAGCTTTTGCAGCTTCAAGCGCATCCTTAAAATCCACCTTAACTTCTGCTATCGAATCTAAACTAACATCCTCATCCTGCTCCAGAAGATAATCATAGATTTTCATTGCATGTTCCTGTTCTTCCTTTGCCTGAACTCTGTACCAGGAAGCAAATCCCGGGAGATCCTGGCTGCTGAAAAACTTAGATATTCCGAGGTAAAGATATGCGGAAAAAAATTCTTTATTAACTTGTGCATTCAACAACTCAACAACTTTTTTATCCATTATTAATCTCCTTTACTTTATGAACTCGGGTTAGTTTGTGCTAACTATTTTCAGTCTATCACAAGAAAACTCACAATACAATAAAAAGAATAGGTAATTTTTATTAAAATGCCTTCCTGACTGCACCCACGGGCAAGCCCGTGGGGTTCTGATCACCTTCCCTGAAATAGCCGTAAAAAAGCCATAAAAAACCAGTCATAAGGGGTTGACTTGCGATTTTTTATGCCTTATAATTCACTATGTATCATATTATATATTATGTATCGTGATTTTATAAGGAGCAGACTATGCTTTTTGAATATTTGAAAGAACATTATACTGACGGGGAGCCTATCTTCCTCGATGATATTCATATAGAAGGAATGCGAAGGGATAACTTCCGCCAGCAGATCAAGACACTTGCAGACGCAGGTAAGATTGAGCGATATAACAAAGGAAATTACTATACTCCAAAGAAAACCCGAATCACCTCATCCGCCGGCCCGCCAACCGATACGGCAGCAACGTACCAATAAACCTCCCGCGGTGGTAAGACTGACGGTTATTATTCCGGCAGCACCTTTGCCAACATCATCGGACTGTCCTTGCAGGTACCTATGAAGAAGGAAATCGTCAGCAACAACATAGCTGCCATCGTAAGGGAAGTGCTGATCGGCAAGC
>JAIKZC010000324.1 GCA_024682575.1 Lachnospiraceae bacterium
CTTAGGAAACAGATCACCCTCGTAATGCAATTCCCTGGGCGTTCCGTCAGGATTTTTGTCAAAATAAGGTATGGGCATAACGACCGTCCTGATATCATTCTCAGCACTTAGCTTGCGCCATACCGGTTCAAGTGAATCCCACATGGAAGCCTTGTAGGGCATGAAGACAATTTCGCGGCTGAGCGGGATTCGCTCTATAATACATTTTTTTATATTTTCGACAATATTGAGGAGATTATTTTTTGTCTCTGTCAGGTCAAAATTTTCTGAATCGTGAAGCTTTTCCGAGATCTGCCATATCATTTCGCAGTACTTTTCCAGCAGGCTTACCTCATAATTACCTTCACCCTCAGTTTCTTCAATAAGATTCCCTATTCCTACCGCGCCTTGCTGGCATTCTTCCAACAGTTCCATTGCAGCATCCATCTGCTGCGCTCTGATGCAATTTTCTATCTCAGAATGAGCTTCTAAAAGAAGCGACAGTGTGTCAATACACTGATTTTTGAAATGTTGTCTCAATTTTCACCCTTTTCCCCCAATTTGTTCTTCTATTATAGCATTATGACCAAACAGATTCAATTTTATCTGGTTTTTTTAGAGAAACATTGTGGCAAAAAAACAAAAAAGACAAAAATTCAGGAACATTAAGTCAACAAGGTCTATTTTAGGTACATAAGTACAAATCGAAATAAAATATGATAATATACTTTTATGAGGAGGAGCTATAAGAGGGAGATTATGAAGGATAGCAAAAAATATATTGACATACCAAAAGAAACTGAAGAAAATCTCTTTTCTTTGGGATACAGTAAAATTTCAGCAGACAGTTATAGAATTTTTGACCGTTATTACAACCGTATGAATGACTGGTGGACCTCCAGCAGCGCATTTATTAATCTGGTCGGGCTTATGGACTCATATATCGTCTATATGAAAGAGGCGGAAGGAATGATGCTTAATATGATCTTTCTCCGTACAGACGGATATTTTGTAGCCGGACCATTTCTTGGCGAATATAAAAAAGAAAAGATGCCTTCACTGATGAAAATATTATCGGAGGATTTTGAGGCACTTTCTCAAAAGTTCATCATAATGGATGTTGCAAAATGGATGATGCCTTTTTATGAAGCTTCCGGTTTTTCATTCGAGGTGGAGGATGACCGGGATATTATGGAGTATATATTTACTCCCGAACAATTTTTTGCCGGACTCAATCAGCAGGATGACCGCTATCGATACAATTATTTCAAGAGAAAAAATCAATATGAAACCATAAATATAAGGTCTGAACACGCAGAAGAGATCGATGCTTTTATGGACAGGGAATGGTGCGGAAATACCAAGTGTGACAACTGTCATTTTGGCTGTCTCAAAAAAATCATAGTCAATGTTGTAAGAGATTTCGATAAGCTTAATGCCCGGGGGATCCTTGTCAGGGTGGACGGCAGAGTGGCAGGGATATGCATCGTTACCTGTCGGAATCATATAGGTATGTATCATTATAAAAATGCCATAAACCGCATAAAGGGATTAAATGAATATCTTTTGAGAGAATCCTTTGAACGTTTTATGGGAGATGCAGAAATAATCAATTATACTGAGGATATGGGTGTTGAAAGCCTGCGTTATTACAAAATGCATATGGCACCCGAATATGGTCTTTTTTCACGATTGACATTAACAGTGGAAAATTATGGATAAAAACAAAGAGATACTTTTTTCACTCTTAATAAATGTACTTGCCATTATTGCCATAGTGATAATGGTTTCAATAGAATTATTCTATCTTATCAGGGGGCATAGAAAATTCAAGGCTGCTGAAAAAACGGATGGAAAGATTCCGGTGGAGATATTCCGCTTTATAGTATTTCTCATATTCTTTTTTACGAATCTTACCTCTGCAATACTTCCGATCTATTCACTTAAACTATCAGAGGGCAGCGGTGTTACTGAGTATATATCTCCTATAATGCTTTCGGCACTTCCGATATCTTCCGAAGTATTCTCCGGAGCCATTTTTTCTCTTATGGGCGGAAGCATTTTGAATAAGCTTGGTGCCAGAAGATCAATAATGATAAGTTCTGCTTTGTTTACCTTGGGATTAGTTCTAAGAGCAATACCAAATATTTTCGTTTTGATATTCAGCGCGCTGCTTTTGGGGGCAGGCTGGGGTGTACTGCTTATACTCGTAAATATTCTGCTTGCAGATCTTCCCGATGAGGAAAAGGTCAGAGGTTATGCCTATTACAGCATTTCAGCTTTAAGCGGTATCAACAGTGCCGTTGTCCTCGGAGGTTTCATGATACAGTGGATGAACTATTCCACATTGTTCATCATTACCGGCATAGGGAGTATATCCCTCTTTCTTGCCTGCAGATATTATCTGGATCAGGAGATTCCTTTTTCTTCAGGAGCGGAAAAGGGAAGAAATCTCATCACGGATACCCTTGTATTCCTGAGAAATCCGGGAGTATTGACCTTTTTTATATTTATAATGATCCCTCTCCTTATCAGCGGATATTTTATGACTTACCTTTTCCCTATTCTCGGTTCTGACTGGGGAATGTCGGAAAGCCATATAGGTTATTCATATTTGCTTAGCGGAGCCGTAGTTCTGACTGTAACGTCGAAGCTTTCAACTTACCTGTCGGCAAGGAAAATGAAACACGTGGGACTTGCTGTAAGCGCCTTTTTATATGCTGCGGCATTTCTGGCAGTGGCGTTTTTCCAAAATATACCTGTTCTGCTTGCTTCTATCCTGCTTCTTGGTTTGGCAGAAAGTTTTTCTACATTGCTGCCTGCTTACTTTACAGATTTAAGGGCAGCGGAAAAATATGGTTATGACAGAGCCTGGGGTTTATACAGCCTTATTGAAAACGTGGCACAGTCTCTCGGATCTTTTGTATTCGGCTATGTACTGATACTTGGATTGAAGCGGGGACTTATGCTGGTGCTCACCGTACTTACAGTATTTGGTGCGATCTTTCTTATCGGATCTGTGATAATAATAAAAAATGAGAGAATTAAAGAGGAAAAGGTTTAGCTTATGGATGATTTTAAAAAGACAAAAAGCTTAAATTTATCGCTTCTTAAGATCACTGCTGCAGCAGTAGGGATGGTTTCGCTTATGCTTCTTATCGGAAGCATTTTTACCAATTCAAAGCAATTTAAAAGCTTCTATGACAATAAATCAATGGATCTCGCTGCAACAGTGGCAAAATATTGTGACGGTGATTATATAAAGGAACTGGTTGAACTTATAGATACCGATGAATATAAGGCAATATTTAAAAAAGCTACTGAGACAGATGATCCCGATCTGATAAAGAACTATCTGGACGAAAAAGGCTTGCTGGAGAAATATGATCAAAGAAATCTTTTTCTCGATAATATACGCAAGGACATGAAGGTTAAGTATGTCTATATTCAGATTATCCGTGATGACGAATTTATATATATTTTTGACCCCGATGATCCATATCTGGCGTTAGGGCTTACTGAACCGATAAGCAAAAGATTCAGCAGCCTTAAGGAAAACAGAAGGATGACCCCGGTGATCAGTGTTTCTAAATATGGCTGGCTTTCTTCGGCCGGTGAACCCATTGTTGATTCAAACGGGAACAACGTGGCGGTTGCTTTTGTCGATATTGATGTATCCGATATCGTGAATGATACCGTTGCCGTTTCTGCTGTCATGCTGATCCTCAGTATATTTGCATCTATATTTGTGGGTTTGATCATATCCAGAATAATAAAATTAAGAGTCAGCGGACCACTAGAGGAGCTCACGAAAGACAGTCAGGAATTTGCATCCAAAGAAGGCGGATATAAAAAAGAAGATATTAAGACCCTCAATATACATACTCACGATGAGATAGAGGAACTTTATCATACTACTCGTTTTATGCAGAAAAGTCTCATAGAGTACATGGAGAATCTGGTGCATGTCACCAAAGAAAAGGAACGTATCGGAGCTGAGCTTAGTGTCGCCACAAAGATCCAGGCAGATATGCTTCCCAGGATTTTTCCTCCCTACCCTGACAGAAAAGAATTTGATATATTCGCCTCTATGGCTCCGGCAAAGGAAGTCGGAGGTGATTTTTACGATTTTTTCCTGCTGGATGAAGATCATATTGTCCTGGTAATGGCAGATGTTTCCGGGAAAGGCGTTCCGGCTGCATTATTTATGGTCATTGCCAAAACACTTATTAAAAATCGTGCAATGATGGGCGGAAGACCCGCTGAGATATTAGCTGATGTCAATAATCAGCTTATGGAGGGTAACGAGGCGGAGCTCTTTGTTACCGTATGGATCGCAATGATCGAACTATCAACAGGAAAGGGGATCGCCGCAAATGCAGGTCATGAACATCCGGCCCTAAAAAAAGCGGGAGAAAGCTATGAACTTTTAAAGTACAAGCATTCACCCGCCGTAGCCGTTATGGAGGATATTCCTTTTAAGGATCATGAATTCACACTCGATCATGGAGATACGATCTTTGTCTATACAGATGGCCTCAGTGAAGCAACAAATATAAATAATGAGCTTTTCGGTGAGGACAGAATAATAAATGCATTAAATAATAGTAAAGATCTGCCATTAAAACAGCTGCTGACAAACGTAAGGGAGGATGTGGATCGCTTTGTTGGTGATGCGCCGCAGTTTGACGACATCACAATGCTGGCATTCCAATATAACTGATTCCATAT
>JAIKZC010000361.1 GCA_024682575.1 Lachnospiraceae bacterium
GGACAGAGAGGATGCCTGGAGGCATTTTCCAGTAAGAAGGGCATGAGTGCTTATATCATGCAGCAGACAAACCGCGGAAGAAAAAATATGCTTTCGGATACAATAGAAAATGGCGTATTTAAGAGCAAGAACTTAAAGAAGGCGATCGCTGCAAAGGATCCTGTAACGCTTGAGGCGGTTGACAGAGCCTGCCATTACCTTGCTATAGCTACGGGAAATATGATAAATACCATTAGTCCGGATATTGTTGTTTACGGTGGCGGAGTAATGGAAGCGGTCGGAGACTTCTTTATGGAGAAGATCCTTGCGGAAGTTGACAAATACTGCATGCCTTCGATCAGAAATACCGTAGAGCTTAAAAAAGCTGCACTTGGTGATGATTCGAATATTTATGGCGCATTGGCTATGATAGAAGATAATTGAAATTTTTCAGCTTGACAATATAAAAAAAAATATCGTATACTTCATTCAATAAACAAAGGCGTTTCGGTTCCTACCGAAGCGCCTTTTTATGTTCATTTTCCCTGATGGACAATGAAGTCCGGACAGTTAATCCTGCCCGGATTTTTTATTTATAAGAATAGGAGAGAAGGTATGGAGAGACTGCTAAGCCATAAAAAACAAGTAAATGACCAGATGTCCCGCTATGGCGTTAAGTTCGGAATTTATAAAAACGGAGAATTTTTAGAACGCCTTTTCCCCTTTGATCCAATCCCAAGAAGGATCAGTGCTGCGGAATATGCGGAGCTTGAAAATGGATTAATACAGCGTGTAAATGCTTTGAATGAATTTCTTGCGGATATTTACGGAGATAAGAAAATCTTAAAGGACAATATAATTCCTGAAGAATTTATCTACCGTTCTCCGGGTTATCTTTCAGCATGTGAGAATTTTACACCACCAAAGAGGATTTACAGTCATATTTCAGGGATAGATCTTGTCATTGGAAAAGACGGGAAATGGTATATCCTGGAGGATAATCTGAGGATACCTTCGGGGGCTTCGTACCCATTGATAGCAAGAAGCCTTTGCAGAAAATGTTCTCCGGAGACGTTCAGAAAAAATGAGGTTGTCGATAACCGCAATTACGGAAAGATCCTTAAAGAGACAATGGATAACGTAAATATGGGTGGGATTAATCTGATCTATACTCCGGGAAGATTTAATGCGGCTTATTTTGAACATTCATTTCTTGCAGAAAAATCCGGAGCAGTTTTGGCGGAGTGCAGTGACATTTTTGTAGAGAATAATATTGTCTATTATAAGGGAAATAAGGGCCCGGTAAGGGTTGGTGCAATATACAGAAGGATAAGTGATGAGTTTCTTGATCCTTTGACATTCAGGAGTGATTCACTTATCGGGATACCCGGGCTCATGGCAGCATTCAGAGCCGGAAATGTGGCAGTTCTCAATGCGCCGGGAAATGGTGTGGCCGATGACAAGGGCATTTATTATTTTGTACCCAAAATGATCAAATACTATCTCGGAGAGGAGCCTGTCCTGTCAAATGCTCCAACCTATCTGCCATATTACAAAGAGGATATGGAATATACTCTCGAGAATTTCGACGATCTTGTGATAAAAGATGTGGCGGAAGCAGGCGGATACGGGGTGGTTTTCGGTCGTGATCTGAGTGGTGAAAAGAAGGCGGAATTTATAGAAAAAATAAAGTCTCAGCCAAGAAGATTTATATCGCAGGAAGTTGTGGATTTTCAGGATCTTCCGATAGTTGAGGGGGATTCGACTGTTGAAAGAAAGGCGGATCTGAGGGCATTTGTACTGGCAGGGGAAACTACAAAAGTATGGCCGAGCGGCCTCACGAGATTTTCCAGAAATCCCGACAGTTTTGTAGTTAATTCATCGCAGGGAGGAGGTTTTAAGGATACATGGATTATGTCTCATTAACAAAAACCAACAGATTATTCTGGCTTGGAAGGTACAGCGAGAGAGTCCTTTCAACAACTCAGTATATGATGTACTGGTATGACAGTATGATAGACAATGCAGCAATTGATTTTAAGGACTATTGCAGCAGGGTCGGAATTCCCTCTGATTATCCGGACGCGGAAGCATTTATGCATAGCTATCTTTTTGATAAGGAAAACAGCTATTCACTGAGGTATGCCGCAGAGGAAATGCTTGGCAACGGAATGGTGCTCAGGGAGACAATAAGTTCAAAGACGCTGGCTTATCTGCAAATGGCAGTAAATGCACTGGAGCTTGCGAAGGAAGACAGTGCACCCGGTGTTGAGCTGCAATGGGTAGTTGATGATGTTATGGCATTTCGAGGGAGTTGTGATGATTTTATAGAGGAGGAATTTATCAGAAATATAATCAAGACCGGAATAAGTATAGAACGGCTGAGTCTTTATTTAAGACTTGATTATAATCTGGATGCGCTCCCGAAAGAGATGAAAAAAATGCTGAACAGGCTTAAAAAATCAGGACTTGCAACTAATGCCGGATCGATGGGAATGATCGATCTTTACAGAGTAGGGGATGCGAAAAAACCGTCAGAGGAAGAACTCTTAGAGTCGGTCGAAAATCTGGTGATCGTTATTTAACGCAGGAATTAACTACCGCGTTATGAGCAGGTAACGAAGCGGATTACGAATATCATTGACGATTAAAAGAAGGAGGAAGGTATGATTCAATTAAAATTCAGTTATCAGACAAAGATAGATTTTTCGGGGGATGTAACAGATCATGCATTTTTGCTCAGATGTTTTCCGATAGAGGATCACAGTCAGCAGATCGTGGATATGGTTCATACGAATTTTCCGATAGTGACCGGAGGACAGTACAGTTATGACGGATTAGGAAACCGTATCTACACAGGGAGAATAGACAGGAGTCATGATTCACTCGATTACAGGGTAAGTGGAAGTATAATCCGGGATGATTCAAAAAAAATATATGAAAATCCTATGCCGTGTTATAAATATCCGTCAGAACTGACTCATGCAGATCTCGCTATGGAAGAGTTTTTGGAGTCTTTGAATCTGACCGGAACGGATTATGAAAAAGCAGAGATAATTTCAAAGGCGTTAAATGAATATATGACTTATGCACCAGGAACAACCGGAATAGCTACCTCTGCTGCCGAAGCATTTAAGAAGCGAAAGGGAGTGTGCCAGGATTATTCACACATAATGATCTCTTTATGCAGGCTTGCAGGAATAGCTGCAAGATATGTCTGCGGGCTGCCGCTTGGGGAAGGTGAGACCCATGCCTGGGTTGAGATCTGGCATGAGGGTTCCTGGTATGGGATAGATCCAACCAGAGGCTGTGACGCGGATGAAACTTATATCAAACTCTGCATCGGGCGGGATTACAGTGATTGTCCGATCGAGAGAGGGATATTTAAGGGGGATGCGGTGCAGAGCCAGACTGTCTATATGAAAGTGTCGTATGAAAAAGAAGCGCTTTTGGCGTAAGAAAATAAGGGATAGGGTTTAATGATAAAGGATGTTGTGAGTTTGGGACTGCCGGTGGGAGAAAAACTGGCAATCAGGAAAAACAGTATAAAAGGAAAAGCGGGAGATGAAAAAAGAAGAGTATGTATAGTGACCGGAACTCATGGAGATGAGCTTGAAGGCCAGTATGTTGCATGGAGGTTAAACAGGATTTTTGAAAAAAATATTGATAAGCTTCATGGCAGTGTAGATATTTATCCGGCTAATAATCCTCTTGGTATCAGTACTATATACAGGGGAATGCCCGGATATGATCTCGATATGAACAGGATGTTTCCGGGCAGCGAGGATAGTTCAGGCTTTGATTATATGGTGAAAAAAATCCATGAAGATATTGTCGGGGCAGATCTCTGCATAGACATACATGCCAGCAATATTTTTTTAAGGGAAATCCCACAGATCAGAATAAATGAACTGTCGGCAGAGGAACTTTTACCTTATGCGAAAACAATGAACATGGATTTTGTATGGATCCATTCGGCAGCGACGGTGCTTCAGAGCACTCTGGCGTACAGCTTAAATGAACTGGGAACACCGACTCTTGTGGTTGAAATGGGTGTTGGAATGAGAATTACCGAAAAGTACGGAAACCAGCTGATAGATGGTATTCTGGCAACTATGAAGAAAATGGGACTCTGGGATGGTGAAGAAGCTCCTACCAAACCTCCGATAATAAGTACAGACGGCCATGTAGGATTTATAAATTCAGATCAGGCAGGACTGTTTCTGCCCTATATCAAGCATGGGGAACGTGTCAGAAAAAATGAACTTATCGGAGTGGTTGCAGATTCTCTGACAGGAGAGATAAGGGAAGAAGTCAGGAGCCCTATAAGCGGGCTGGTATTTACACTCAGGGAATATCCGGTAGTTTATGATGGTTCTTTGATAGCAAGGGTTTTGGGAGGTTCGACAGATGAAACAAGAGCTGCTTTTTGAAATAAATGCTTTGCCCTACAGACAGAAAATTCCTGTTTATGGCTATAAATTCGGGGGCGAAGACAAAACTCTTGCCATCATGGGAGCGATGCGGGGAGATGAATTCCAGCAGATGTATATTTCAGCCAGACTTGTTCAGGCATTAAGGAAAATGGATGAAGAAGGGAAGATCAGTAATGAATATGGAATAATGGTAATTCCGGCAGCGAGTCAGTTTTCAATGAATGTCGGAAAGAGATTCTGGCCGGTCGATAATACCGACATCAACAGAATGTTTCCGGGGTATAGTGAAGGAGAGACGACGCAGAGACTGGCTGCAAATATTTTCAGGGAGTTAAGGGGATACAAATACGGAATACAGCTTGCGAGTTTTTATATCCCAGGTGAGTTTCTGCCGCATGTAAGGCTTATGGATACCGGATATACGAAGGCGGATGACGGGTATCTTTTCGGACTTCCGTATCTGGTTATGAGAACGCCGAAACCATATGATACAACAACGCTTAATTATAACTGGCAGGTTTTTGAGACAGACGCCTTTTCTGTTTATACCAAAGCTACACGGAGACTTGATGAAGAAAGTGCCGAAACGGCTGTAAATGCTATACTTCGATTTATGAAAAAGAAGGGAATCATAAATTGCGAGATAGCGGATGAGGGAGTGGAAACCGGATTTATCATGGAAAATAAGATGGTAAATATCCAGACCAGGGCAGCGGGACTATTGCGCCCGATAGCCGGGGCGGGTGATATCGTGAGGAAAGATGAAGTTATTGCGGAGATAATAAGTCCATATACGGCAGATGTCCTGGAGGTAATAAAGGCAACTGCTTCCGGAAAAATATTCTTTGTGAGGCATGCTGAAGCCATTATGGAACATGATCTGCTTTATAGGATTGTAGCTGAATGAATGAGAAATGAGCTCTGGTGGTGTTGTGTTGGGCGAAATGAGCTCTGGGGACGTTGTTTAGGGATCATTTTTGCATTGCAAAAATGATCCCTAAACAACGTCCCCAGAGCTCATTTCGCCCCAAAAAACATTTCATTTTGTCAACAAAAAGTCATATCCAGGTCATAAAGATAATATATGCTGTATACATCGGAGGTGACCATGTTCAGAATACTTGTTGTTGAAGACGACAGATCCCTAAACAAGATGATCTGTTCTAAATTAAAGCGCGAGGAGTATATCACCTTTTCTGCCTATGATGGGGAAGAGGCAATCGAAGTCATGGATCGTGAACATATAGATCTGATAGTGACAGATATAATGATGCCGAAGATGAACGGATATGAACTTATAAAGCTATTGAGAAGCACAAGTTATTTTCTTCCGGTCCTTATTATCACGGCTAAAGACCAGATCGAGGATATGGAGAAGGCATTTTCTGCAGGTACCGATGACTATATGATAAAGCCGATAAACCTAAAGGAAATGGTCTTAAGGATACGTGCACTTCTTCGGCGTGCCCAGCTTGAAAATGAAAAGAAGATAATAATAGGAAATACCGAACTGGATTATAAGGCGCTTACCATGACGAGTGATAATATCACAGAGGAACTTCCTCCCAAGGAATTTTATCTGCTTTTTAAACTCCTTAATAATACCGGAAAGATTTTTACAAGGACAGAACTTCTTGAAGAAATCTGGGGAGCAGACTCTGACAGTGATGAGAGAAATGTAGATGCCCATATTAAAAAAATCAGGAAAAGGATAAGTGAAAAAAGTGGATTTGACATTGAGACTGTAAGAGGACTTGGCTATAAGGCAGTTTTAAAAACGGAGAATGATAATGGCAAAAAATAAAGGAAAATATCTGATAAGTCTCAGAACATATTTTTCAATCGGCTCAATTATAACGCTTTGCCTGTCATGCCTTCTTTCATCAGCATTAGTGCTTATACCAACGGTGTTTTTATATCACGGTGAGATAAGCCTATCATTTATGATATTTGTCTGCCTGGCCATATGCAGTCTTTCGATGATCATAGGTGGGATAGCTTTGTACATCGGAAGTGCACATTTTGTGAGACCTCTTGAAGATATGGGAAAGGTAGTCCGGAAAATTTCAAAAGGAGATTTTAGCGCAAGGGTCAACCGTGAGACAAAAAAGGGAATGCAGTCTGAATATATGCATGAGCTTGATGAGCTTGAGGCAAATATAAATCTGATGGCAGAGGAACTTTCCGGGATGGATCATATGAGAAAGGATTTTGTAAGTAATGTTTCTCACGAAATGAAGACTCCGGTTTCATCAATGATGGGATTTGCGGAAATGCTTTTGGAGGATGATCTTTCGGACGAGGAAAGACGGGAATATCTTTCTCTTATTTATGATGAATCAAAACGGGCGTCCAACCTGTGCGAAAATATGCTGAGAATGTCGAGACTTGAAAATCAGGCAATGGTCACAAAGCACGAGAAAGTGATGGTTGATGAGCAGATAAGGAAAGCGGTTATTCTTATTTCGGAAAAATATCATGACAGGGAGATGGAATTTGATATTGACTTGCAGCCGATGCAGCTCGAGACAGACCCGGATCTATTAAATCAGGTTTGGATAAATATAATCGACAATGCGGTCAAGTATTCCGGAGAAGGAAAGAGAATCAGAATTTCCGGTGAAAATATTGAAAGAGGAATTTCTGTATCTGTAGAAGATAATGGAATTGGAATTCCGCCGGAAAAGCAGGAGCATATATTTGATGCTTTTTATCAATGTGAAGAATCCCACAAGTCAGAGGGAAACGGCCTTGGTCTTTCGATAGTTAAAAGAATACTAGAACTTATAAACGGAGAGATCAGATGTATAAGTGACGGAAAAAATGGTACCAGAATGATCATTAAAATTTTTGAAAAGGATAAATAAGTCATATTAAGGTCATATTGATGTGTTATTTTTTCGGAAGATAATTAAGAGACTAAGGAGGCGTTCATGAAAAATATAGAGGTAAGATATTACACGCAGACGGGTAACAGCAAAAAGCTTGCTGATGCTATTGCAAAGGAACTGGGAGTTAATGCAAAAAGCGTTGATGAGGCTATGATTGAAAAAGCGGATATGGTGTTTTTAGTCAATTCGGTTTATTGGGCAGGCGTTGACAAGCATGTAAAGAAGTTCTTAAAAGATAATGCCGGAAAGATCGGTGAGCTGGTAAATTTAAGTACTGCAGCACTTATTGAGTCAACTTACGGACAGATGCAGAATCTGACGAGAGATGCAGGAATCAAACTTTCAGATAAGGAATTTCATTGCAGAGGAAGTTTTACTGCTTTGCATGCAGGTCATCCGGATGCAGCGGATCTGGCTGCGGCTTGTAAATTTGTAAAAGGTTTTTGTGAATAACAGGAGTTTAGGAATTATGGATAAGGAATTTGACATACAGGAATACATGACGGGCGGCGTTGAAAGGGTCGTTGCTGATTCTATCAAGGCTACATTAAAAAATCCCAAAGAAAGCGCATTTATGCTTAAATTTGCGGCAGCGAGCAAAAGGGCATCTAAGAAAAGAGCTGAATTAAAGAAAAATGGTGAACATATACCGCCTTTTCTGATCGCCAGCATAACGAGCAAATGCAATCTGCACTGCGAAGGCTGTTATTCGAGATGCAATCATGCAACGGTTGATGCTGAGCCTGTAATGCAGCTTTCGGGGGATGAATGGAATAAGGTATTTACTGAGGCGAGTGACCTGGGAGTAAGCTTTATCCTTCTTGCCGGCGGCGAACCCATGATAAGGCGTGACGTCATTGAAGCAGCCGGAAGCCATAAGGACATACTTTTCCCGATATTTACAAACGGAACGTTCTTAAATGAGAAATATTTTGAGCTTCTCGATCAGTCGAGAAACCTGATCCCTATAATGAGTATCGAGGGCGAAAGGGATGCGACCGACAGAAGAAGAGGCAAGGGAATATATGATATCCTCATCAAAAATATGGATGAATTTAAGAATAGGGGACTTATTTTTGGAGCATCCGTAACCGTTACGACGGGAAATGTGAGAGAAGTATCGTCAGAATCCTTCATCAGCAGTCTGTCAGAGCGTGGCTGCAAGGCTGTTATTTATGTTGAATTTGTTCCTATAAACGAGGAAGGGAAAAATCTTGCGCCCGGAGATGAAGAAAGAGAATATTTAACGACCGAAATAAAGAGGCTCAGGGAAGA
>JAIKZC010000412.1 GCA_024682575.1 Lachnospiraceae bacterium
ATCTGGAACGGACTTATGGGAGAGCATCATGATGACTATCTGGTGCATGATTTCCTCGTAGAGGAGCCCAATCCTTCTCCTATTTACAGAGGTTATGCTTATCCTCATATTTACAATACTTATTTCATGATGTATGAGATAGCATCGAGATATCCGGATATGGCTGATTACATCGAAAGCCCTGATACTTACCTCATGCGTGCCTACAATATCATGATGGCATATTATTCGGATTCTGTCGGATATAACTGGGGCACAGGTGTTATGGGAGAGAGCACGACTCCTGCAATTATAGATGCGCTTGAAAAAGAGGGACATGTAGAAGAAGCAGAAAAAGTCGTTGAGATCATGGATAAAAAATATGAGAGTTTCAAAGAGCAGAAATATCCTTACGGCTCTGAGTACTCTTACGACAACACCGGTGAAGAGGCTGTTTACGTACTTGCAAAGCTTCAGAAAGAAGCCGGAAATGATACGAAAAATGCCGAAAGAATGATGAAGGCAATTAATACAAAAACCCGTGCCTGCAGAGGAAATCAGCCTGTATGGTATCACTATGCCGATCCTGTGACCAACTGTGGTGAGAACTGGTGGCAGTTCCAGTATTCAGCTTCACTTATCGGATACTGCATGAACGACTACCTCCTGCATCAGGATAATGAATATGAAAGCTCCGATGCGAGAGCGGTTGCAGAGAGAATGAACTATGCAGCTAAACTTGCAAACCTTACCTGCATAAATTCCGGACAGATCGATTCAGATCCTGAAAATATAGGAACTGTTGCATGGACCTATCAGGCAGAAATGGGTAATCTCGGAGGACAGGGAACCGGCGGCGGAAAGCTTCACAATGGCTGGAGACAGATGGCCGGCGAAGCTGATCTGGGACTTTTCGGAGCGTTGCAGATCCTTTCTGCAGATGTTTCTGAGGATCCGGTATTTGGTCTTTTCGGATATGGATGCGAAGTAAGCGAAAAAGATAATGCTTATGACGTAAAACCCTGCGACGGACTTTATACAAAACTTAACCTTATAGATCAGAAATTCAGCATGGAGCTTAAGAGAGACCAGTATACACGCGCGATTGTAAATAAAGACCGCACTGCATTGAAGCTTATGGTCAAAAATCTTGAAAAGACAGCTCACAGCTCTGATCTGGAACTTATCAATCTGAAAAAGGGAAGCTACGAATTACTTGTTGACGGAAAATCTGCAGGCAGGTTCAGCGCAGATAGCGACAAGACCGTAGTTCCTGTAAAACTTCCGGCGGCAGCGGATGCTGAAATTGTAATAAAGCCTGCTGATAAAGTTGAAGCAGATGTATCCGTAGAAGCCTGTGAAGATATAACAGCTTATATTTCCGATAAGATTTATATAAGCGGAAAAGCTGATGATAAGGGAGATATAGCAAAAACACCCGAAGTAAAATGGACGCTTGCAGATGAAGAAAACGCAGACGATGTTGAGATAAAGAGTCCGTCAAAACTTAAGAGTCGTGTAATATTCAAGAAGCCCGGCAGCTATAAATTTATCCTGACAGCAGTTGAAAGTGGAGTTTCCGACAGCGTTACCGTTAAGGTTCTTAAAGACCCTGAGACTATTACCGCAAGAAGAAAACTCATAAGTCTTACGGAATCGATGAAAAAAGCTGACCTCTCAAAGGTAGAGGAAGGAAAGGAAAATTTAGAAAAGGCTATAGTTTCAGCAAATGAGACAGCAGATAATAAGTCAGCAGAGCTTTCAGAATTAAATGATGCAATGAATGGGCTTAAAAAAGCATTTTCGGAAATAAAAGTTAAGAATAATAATCTTGCATTTATAGCTGAGATTTCAGCAAGCTATACTTCCGGATGGGAAGATATCAAAGCTGTAAATGACGGCAAACTTCCGAAAAATGCAAATGAATCTTCCTACAGTCACTGGGGAAGCTGGGGAAACAGTTCATCAGAGGAGAGCCTTACATATAAGTGGCCTGCAGAGGTTGAGATCGACAGCTCTAATCTCTATTTATGGTACGACGGAAACACAATTACCTCCGGTGGAATAAAGTTCCCGAAGAGCTACAAATATGAATATCTTGATGAGAATGGCAGCTGGAAGAGTCTGGAAACTGAAATGCCGATGGAGACAGATAAATTCTCAACAGTTTCTTTCGACAGGATCAAGACGAGTTCTATCCGTGTGATACTTGAAAAGAGAGCAGCTGACGGAGAAGGCGTCGGAGTACATGAATGGGAGATAATCGGACAGCCGGTTGAATATATGATCACACCGGATGAACCTGAAACACCTGATGTACCGGATGAACCTGAAACACCTGAGACACCCGAAACACCGGAAGAGCCTGAAACACCTGTAAGTCCGAGTCAGCCGGATGTTACTGAAATACCTGAAACACCGGAAGAGCCTGAAACTCCTGTAAGTCCGAGTCAGCCGGATGCTCCTGAAACACCGGAGACACCGGAAGTGCCTGAGACACCGGAAGAGCCGGAAACACCTGAAATTCCGGGAAATCCGGATACACCTTCTGATCCGAATGCGCCTGAAACTCCGTCATCACCGTCAGAAGATACGGCTCCGGCAGAGGACAATAGTCCAAAGGCTCCTGAAGGAAATGAGATAACAGGAGATAACTGTGTACTGACAACAGGAAATAAGTATTATATCAGGACTGATTTCAAGGTAAAGAAATTTGAGATCAGTGATAAAAAAGTCCTTAAAGTAACCAAGAAGGGCAAAGTCAGGGTAAAGCGTGCCGGAACAGTAACTATTACCGCAAAGGGAAAGAATGGTGAGACAAAAGTATTCAGCAATATCGTAGTAGAAAAACCTAAACTTTCCTCCCTTACTGTTAACAGCAGGGAAACAATAGATATATCTGAAATGCTGACCGGTGTAACTTACAGCAAGGCTGACAGTTATGCTTCTTCCAATACAAAGGTTGCAGCTATAGATGCAAATGGTAAAATTACGATAAACGGCGCAGGAAAAACAAAGATCACCGTAATATTCGGCAAGAAGAAGTTTAAGAAAACACTGAAGGTAAGGATCTGATCTTGCCCTGAGCTAAGGAGAAACCGTCTGGCAGAAATTTGCGGACGGTTTCTCTGAACTTAAAAAAGACATAATTAAGGTTTATAATGTAAATATTTAATGATCTGATCGCAGGAATCTGCATCTAATTCGGATTCTGTGCGAAATTGTAAAACAGGGGGTAAGCTGATGGCAACCATAAAAGACATAGCCAGGGAATGCGGAGTTTCCATAGCGACAGTTTCAAACGTTGTGAATCATACCGGAAGAGTGTCGGAAAAGACAGTGACAAGAGTAATGGAAGCGGCAGACAGGATGGGATATGTTCCTGACAGAGTTGCCAGTAATTTAAAGAAAAGGCGCACCAATGTTATCGGTGTGATAACGGAAGACCTCACTGTATTTAATACCGCGGAAATAGTGGATGGTATAAATGAATATCTTGATGATAACGGATATTCATTTTTACTTGGAAATCTTCGTCTCTATAAAAAGTACAATAATGAATTTTATAAAAATGACGAATACAAGGATGCAGCTGAGCGCGAATTCAGAGTAATGATATCTCAGAGAGTTTCCGGGATAATATATATCGGGGCTCATGTACGTGAAATTGATATAGTTCCGGAGGACTGCAGCGTTCCTGTAGTTGTGGCTTACGGATTTGATAAAGACAGAAAAATCCCGTCGGTCGTTTATGATGATGAACTCGCAGCCTATGAGGCAGTGAGCAGCCTGATAGAGGGCGGAGCAAAAAAGATCGGCCTGATAACGGGAGAGAAAAAATCCCTTCACACAAAGCTTAGGGCAGAAGGGTATAAAAGAGCGTTATCAGAACATGGGATAAAGGAGAATAAAAAGCTTATTGCGGCAGGAAACTGGCAGAGGGAAGGCGGTCGTAAGGCAGCTGAAAAACTCATGAAGGAAGACATAGACGCTATATTTTCCATGAGTGATACAATGTCAGTCGGCGTATATGACTATGCAAATAAATCCGGTTTAAAAGTTGGAAAAGACTTCCGTATCGTCAGCTTCGATAACCGGGAGATCAGTGCTGAACTCACCCCTGCGCTTTCTTCCGTAGCAATACCTCTTTCTGAGATCGGAAAGACAGCAGCAGAGACAATGCTCGGAATGCTTGATGGTGAAAACTACGAGCCTGAAAGCTTAAAGAAGCTTAAATGCCGCATCGTAAAAAGAGATTAAATATGATATGTTTTGGTCAGTTTATTGCAGGAATCCGCATTTACTGCGGGTTCCGTGTGATAAACTTTAACATGTGTCAAACAGGCCCGCAGCGCAGCTGCATTTAAATGGCCTGTTTGCATGACTTTGAGGCACGAAGTGGCGAAAAGTCATAATTAATTGACTTAAAGACAGTAGATCGTTATCGGATTTACTGTCTTTTTAATTTTGCACAAAAATCAGAGCATAATTATAGCAAAAATGGAGAAACGTTTAATCATTGATGAAAACTATTTACTTTTAACTTTTTGAGTGCTAATCTATAGCTACAAGGTAAAACGATTAATCAAAAGAATTCAGCTGAATAATGGCTGAAGATTGGGGAGAGATGAGTAGAAATTTAACCTATATTAATCTGAGGAAAATATCTGTTACGGATAAGCTCTTCGGTCATTATATTAAAAAAATCGGAGATAAAATTCTTGAACATCAATGGGATATCCTCAATGATACGGATGGAACGGAGCCAACCTACTGTATTCGAAATTTTAAGATTGCAGCTGGAGATATAAAAGGTAAAAGAGAAGGGGTTGTTTTTCAGGATACCGATCTTTATAAATGGCTTGAGTCTGTGGCTTACAGCATAGCCGGCGGCCAGGCTGGGGATTTTGAGGAGAAGGCTGAAGAGGTAATTGATATCCTGGAGAGGGCTCAGGAAGAGGACGGCTACTTAAATACCTACTTCCAGATAAATGCGCCCGAGAGAAAATGGAAAAATCTTGTTGAAGGTCATGAACTCTATACTGCCGGACATATGATGGAGGCAGCGGCTGCATATTTTGAAGCGACAGGAAGAGATAAATTCTTAAATATCGCAAAGAAAAATGCTGATCTGATCTGCAGAGTTTTTGGCAGGAACGAAGGTCAGATAAGGGGTTACGGAGGTCATCAGGAGGTTGAGATAGGACTTATAAAACTCTACAGATTGACCGGAGAAAAGAAATATTTAGATCAGGCGGCATATTTCATAGATGAAAGAGGACGGGAACCAAATTATCTGGCGGAGGAAATGAAGAGAAATGATTTCCCGGAATTTTTCCCGGAATTTATGAGGTATGACCTTGAATATGCTCAGGCCGCAAAGCCGGCAGTAGAGCAGTCGGAAGCTGTCGGACATGCTGTAAGGGATATGTATATGTGTTCCGCAATGGCAGATCTTGCCGAAGAAAACGATGATAAAGCTCTTCGTGATGCATGCTTAAGAATATGGAACAATATGGTAAAGCGCCGTATGTATATCACAGGAGGAATAGGCAGCAGCGGTTTCAGGGAAAGATTTACGGCAGATTATGATCTTCCGAATAATACAAATTATTGTGAAACCTGTGCGTCGGTGGGACTCATGATGTTTGGTCAGAGGATGGCTTCACTTATGAAAAACGCTGAATACTATGATGCTGTGGAGCTTGCACTTTATAATACCGTACTTGCGGGAATAAATACTGAGGGAGACAGATATTTCTATGTGAATCCTCTCGAAGTGGTTCCGGAGTTCTGTACGGAACACACTTATATGGATCATGTAAAGGCAGAAAGGCAGAAATGGTTCAGCGTTGCCTGCTGTCCGCCGAATCTTGTGAGAACATTGGCTTCATTAGGTCAGTATATATATGCGAAAGATGAGGAAAGCCTTTACATTCACGAATACATTTCATCAAATTTAGAAGAAAAAATTGGGGATACAGATTATAAGCTCGAAATGGATTCGGATTATATCAGGAGCGGAAAGATAAAGATCAGGCTGAGTCTTGATGGAGATGGGAAGATCAGATTAAGGGTCCCCTGCTTCAGTAAAAACACAGAGATAAAAGTTGATGATAAAGAACTTGATGGCAATGTCAGCAGCGGTTACGCCGAAATATCAGTTCCTGAGGGTGAGCATGTTATCGACATAAAATTTGAAACAGCTCCCCGCTGGCTGGCAGCAAATAATAATGTAAGGGCAGACAGCGGAAGAATGGCATTGATGAAAGGTCCGGTGGTCTACTGCCTTGAGGAGGTGGATAACGGAGATCATCTTTCTGAAATCTATGTAAATCCTAATGAGAAGGTTACTGAAAGCAAAGAAATAAGCCCTGTAGGAGAGCTCCCGCTATTGGAATATGAAGCCTGCAGGATCAGAAGTACTGTCGAAGAAGACAAACTATATGGGGAAGTTAATTTTGAAAAGGAAGAGGTAAAGCTTAAAGCTGTTCCATACAGTCAGTGGAATAACCGCGGGAACGGTGAGATGAGCGTATGGCAGAAAGTTAAACTATAAGCCTTTTGTAAAAAGGTAATTAAGGAGGAAGGTATGAAAACAAGAAAGATCAGTGGAGTTTTAGTTTCAGCATTATTGGCATCATCAATGCTTCTTACAGCGTGTGGGGGAAGCAGCGCCGGAAGTACGGGAAGTACCGGAGCAGCCGGCACAGATGCAGCATCTTCGGCAGCAGGGGAAAAGGATGCTGCCGACGGAAAAGTGCATATAACCTATGCTCAGTGGGGAAACGAGACTGAGACTGCCGCTACACAGCAGGTTGCAGAGAAGTTCAATAATTCTCAGGATAAGATCGAAGTAGAAGTTTTGAAGATCGATCATGATACCTATGTTACAAAGCTCAATGCAATGGCAACAGCAGGCGAACTTCCCGATACAGGAATAATGTCAGAGGCAGGTGTCCTAAAATTCGCAGAGAACGGACTTCTTGCAGATATAAGCGGAATGTACGGTGAAGGTGAGGCGAAGCCATTGGACAGCCTTGCATTTAAATACGATGGAAACACAGTAGCATATTCGGCAGCAAATGAAGTTTTGAACCTCTGGTACAATCAGGATCTTCTTGCAGAAGTTTGTGAGAAAACAGGATTAAATATTGATGAAGTTACTCCACCGGCAACTGCAGATGCAGCCTGGGACTGGGATACTTTTGTAGAAACAGCACAGAAGCTTACGCTGGACGTTAACGGTAAAAATGCTCTTGATCCTGATTTTGATGCGAACAATATCGATATTTATGGTTGTACGATAAATACACTTCCCTGGCAGCTTGAGGTATGGGCAAAGTCAAACGGAGCCGGCTATTACAGCGAGGACGGAAAGACCTGTACGATCGATTCCGAAGCTACAGTAGATGCACTTCAGAAAATTGCTGATCTTTCAAATGTATATCATTGTGCACCGCCTGTTTCAACAGCAGCAAATGCACTTGAATCTTCTCTTGGAAGCAAAAAAGTTGTAATGGCTACGGACGGAGCCTGGAATGTCGGAACTTTCCTCGGACCAAATGCAGATTTCACTTATGGCGTAGGTGTACTTCCTTATATGAAGGATAAGGTAACCATCTGCACAGGCGGTCCCAATGTAGTCTTCTCGACAACAGAGCATCCTGAAGAGGCTATGGAATGGCTTAAATGGTATTCTCAGGAAGACAATAACTGGTCACTTATAGAAGCAGGTACATGGATGCCTATACTTGATGACTGGTACACAGATGAGGCAAAGACCTCAAAGTGGATCGACAATCCTAACTTCCCTGAGCATGATATGTATAAGAGTGCAGTTGTTGATTATGCAAAGGATTATTCTAAGTCAACAGCATGGTACTATGTAAACGGAACAGAAGAATTCAACGCTACTCTTGATACTGTTTTCTCGGGAGTATGGTCCGGCGACCAGACAATGAAAGATGCAATTGCAGAAAATAAAGATGAACTTATGAGCATTTTTGAGGAAAATAACCCTCAGTAAATTTTCAAAGATCAGAGAGGGTGAAAATATTTCTTTTGAAGAATTATTGGCGGGATCCGCATCTGATGCGGGTTCCGACTGATGATTCACACCCGGACGGATGAATACAGGTAATAAATTTCATTTATAGGGGAATCATGAATATGGAATACATGGGTAGTATGAAGGCAGATAAAAAAATAATAAAAAAAATCGATAAAGGGACTTCATCCAGAGCAAGCAAAGAGGAAGCAAGGACAGCTAAGCTTTGTCTGATCCCCGCATTTCTCGGAGTAACACTTATAAGTTACGGGCCGACGCTTGCAGTATTTGTATTAAGTCTTTTTGACTGGAACGGACTTAGTGAAGCAAAATTCATAGGCTTAAATAATTTTGAAAAGATATTTACAAAGGATATATATTTTGTGGATTCTGTTAAATCCACAGTTATTTATGCCTTACTTGCGGTAGTGGGATCTATCATATATTCACTCATGATCGCGATTTTGTTAAATATGAATATCAAGGCGAGAACGATTTTCAGATCTATTTTCTTTATACCTTATCTTCTTCCGGCAATAGGAGTTTTTAAGGGTTGGCAGTGGTTATATGAGCAGAATTTCGGACTTTTCAATTTTATTTTCAGGATGCTTGGTCTTCCTCCTCATAAATTTTTGAACAGTCCCGGAGAGGTTATTCCTTCTCTTGTACTTATCGCGATCTGGACAAGCGGAAATCTGATAGTCATCTTTCTTGCAGGACTTCAGAATGTACCGACAGTTTATAAAGAGGCTGCGATGATTGATGGTGCAAATGCTGTTCAGAGATTCTGGAATGTAACGATTCCCAGTATCAAGCCGATAATTTTTTACAATGTGCTTACAGCTCTCATCACGCATTTACAGGTAATAAACCCGGCGCTGGCACTCACCAACGGCGGACCTGCAAAGAAATCCATGTTCATGTCCTATGTAATTTATATGTATGCCTTCAAGAAAAATAAGCTTGGACTGGCAGCGGCATATTCGGTAGTATTTTTCATTTTGGTTGGAATATTCACATTTTTCCTTTTCTTTACTCAAAAAGAAAGCATTTTCGGGGAGGAGTAAAAGATGACAAATATATCAAAAAAAGGCTCCTCGATGAGCGGACGGAAAAAAAGAGAAAACCTTCATAATGCCATAGCAACATTTGTAGTTTTGATATTTGCAATGATGGTTATCCTTCCGATTTGGTGGATATTCAGATCATCACTTATGAGTGTCGGCAAATTGAATGCATATCCGCCTTCATTCATACCGCATGAATGGCTTTGGTCAAACTATTCCAAAGCTCTTGAAACCTTTGAATACTGGACATATTTCAAAAACACCTTTTCCATCATAATCCCGGCAGTTCTCTTTGGAACGGTTACCGCCATTTTCTGCGGATATTCATTCGCCAGATTACGTTTCAGAGGAAAGAAACTTTTCTTCAGTATATGTGTAAGTACCATACTTCTGCCGGGCATGGTAACATTGATCCCGCTTTATATAGTATGGACAAAATTCCTCGGACTGGGGGATACCTACTGGCCTTTGATCCTCCCGTTCCTTACAGGAGGCGGCTTCTTCAACATATTCCTCATAAAACAATTCATCATGACAATTCCCAAAGATCTTGATGAAGCAGCAGCAATAGATGGCGCAGGCAGGATGAGGATACTTTGGACGATAATAGTTCCGGCTATCAAACCGGCGATCGTCGTAGTGGCGATGATGCTCTTTATACAGATATGGAACGATATGCTCCAGCAGATCATATACATAAACAGCATGGATAAATTTACCTTTGCAATTGCTCTTACCAATTTTACGGGCTCCTTCGGAACAAACTGGCCGGTCGCTCTTGCGGCAACCTTTATGACGATAGCTCCCGGCATAATAATCTATATTTTTGGACAGAAGAGTTTTGTTGAAGGTATTGTTTTGACAGGGATGAAAAACTGATGAATATTTTTAAGAAATTCAACGACTGGTATATGGGAAATAATGAAAGGGAGACTGAGCCACCGCGCTCGGGTCTCCCCAGAATTGCATATTTACTTATAAATTACACAGG
>JAIKZC010000336.1 GCA_024682575.1 Lachnospiraceae bacterium
AATCCCGCTCCATCTGTAATAGAGTGCGGAATTTCAAATGCCAGCCTGTTTCCCATATATTTAAACGCAGCCATATGATAATTGGATTCAGGCGAATTAAATTTAAGAGGATCCCAGGTATTGCGAACCACCATCGGCAGAGGGTTATCTACCGTGACCAGATCGTTTCCTCTTAAAGCGGGTTTTATATAAAAGTAAGGAAAACGTGCTCTAAGCTCCTCTACTACAGTTTCAAGTATTTCCCCATCCACAGGCTCTTTCAGAGCAATAACTGCACAGACGATATTGGGATCAACAGATAATGTTGTAAATAGATTTGGTTCATAATATTCCGCCATAAGCACCCCTTTGGATTATAAAGATATTTTTGTTTCTATTTTTATGCATTATGCACAAATCATTATTCTTTTTATCGGTTATATTTTATAGTATTTTCAATATCTTTCCAAGTTTTATTATGCAATTTATAGATTATTAACATTTTCCGGATATATTCAATAATCTATATTGAAAAAAAAAGAAGCCCCCGAAGGGACTTCTTTCATCTTGTAACATTTTTCAATTATTTAGCCTTGAATGAGCCTGTTCCGCTGAAGGATGCACTTTCTGCAAAGCTAATGGAATCACCGCTTACAACGTAATCTGTTCCACTCTTTAGTTTCTTTAATTTAAGCTTATAGCAGCGTGTTCTGCTATAAGCACTTCCATCAGGAAGTTTACCCGCGAAATATTTTTTCGTTAAGACAGGCAGCTGAACACTCTTTATCTTGCCGTTCTTTTCATTAATAACTATGCAATTTCTTAAATTAACCTGACTTCCATCACCATTAGGATCTATATAATTAATATCATTCCAGTCAAGTTCTTTTTTCTTCTTAAGCTCTTTTATAAGACTTGCACTTACTGAGCCATAAATATAACGAGGCTTTATATAAGCCTTAAACTCTGTATTCTTTATAGTATTAAACTTAGCTTTTATTGTTTTGAGTGCCGCCTTATGAGCCTTCGGTGTCCAATCCTTGCCTGAACCTTCAGTTAAATATTTCCAGTTATAAAGTCCGGTGATCTTATATCTTATCTCTCCGGTCGCATTAGCTTTTTTATTGCTTCCGATGATTTTGATCTTCTTTACCGGAACCTTATAACCTATCTCATTGTCAGAAATTTCTATATCAAGATCTGCTGCATTGATCTTTCTTCCGTTATATTCAAGAGTGGCATTCCAAACTTTTATATCTAACGTGGTTCCATTTATACTCTGTATTGTCGTATCTACCGAAACCGAGCTGCCGATGTATTGATTATAATTCCTATTCCAATCACTCCTGCTCTGGTCGTACTGCTCTCTGACCTCCTCATTTGCCTCTGTTACTTCTGTTACGTCCGTTGCCTCACCTGCAAATGCAATCGTATTCATTGTGAATACCATTGAAAGCGCAAGAAGAACTGATAAACCTTTTTTCCTCACTAATAAATCCTTTCTTCATAAAACCTTGTATCTTTAAACGCACAATATTATAGTACCAGTCCAGGAAAAATGGTTTTAAAAATCTATACTTTATTGTCAAACTGACGCCACTCCGGCTCAGAATCTTGGAACAATTATTATGGACATCCGGATTGGAGTTTCTTCATTTAATGGCTAAAACACCTTAACCCCCCAAAATTTTGCTGATTTCTCTTTCAAATCCGTATGATGAGGATTGTTTCTTTCTATATTTCATCTGGATTTACAATTCAAAATATGCCATAAATCCAAAGATATTGGTATCAGAGTATATTTCTACTGGTTTTTTTATTCAAAGTATGCCACGAATCCAAAGATATTCACATTAGAGCATATATCATTTGGATTTACAATTCAAAATATGCCATAAATCCAAAGATATTGGTATTAGAGTATATTTCTACTGGATTTTTTGTTCAAAGTATATCATAAATCCAAAGATGTTTTAGTCAGAGCATACTGCTAGCTGATTTTATATTCAAAGTATGCTATAACTCAGCATAAAATCCTTATCAGAGCATATTTCATCCGGATGGCCATAATAATTGTTCCAAGATTCTGAGCTGGAGTGGCTTCATTCTGACAATAAAGTATATGTTTTGGTCACTTCATTACAGGAATCCGCATTTACTGCGGGTTCCGTGTGATAAATTAAAACAAGTGGCAAACAAGCTTGCTAAGCTCGAAAGAACATCGCTAAGCAAACTTGTATGGTTCGTACTAAGCTCGAGAAAACCTCGCTAAGTATTCTACTCAAACAAGCCCGTGGCGCAGCCACATATAAATGGCTTGTTTGCGGGATTTTTGAGGCTTTGCTTCAAAAATCTATAAAATGTTTGAAAATATATGTTTCTGGTATCTGACAGAGAACTTGTCTTTCGGGCTCTATGGTGGTAACTTTAAATTGAGATACATTCGAAATCTCGCGATTTTCAGATGGACGGACATGATGTGAAGCG
>JAIKZC010000140.1 GCA_024682575.1 Lachnospiraceae bacterium
TCAACAGTCCTGTCGTCGGAACCGGTGTCAGTAAGGATGATCTCGGCACCAAGCTTCTTAAGAGAACTCAGACATCTTGCTATATTCGCTTCTTCATTTTTTGAAATAAGACAAACTGAAATGGGCAGACTCATCATTTCCCTCCACGAGCAGCGTTGTTATAAAAGAATTGTAACACGGATGGAGAAGGAGGGGCAATATTGAATAAACCGGATGAAAAAAGATATGTTTATAATAACATCGAAATCATGGGATATGTTGATTCCATTCTATATAATCAAATACGAAAATGAATTGGATATGATCTATGTAAATATCCAGGAACTTTCAAATCTTCTTGAGGAATACAAGAAGATACGTGCAAGACTCGAAAAGGAAAACGAGAACGGCAACTTGTCGGTGATATCACTTAGTGTTATCATAAAATTGACACACAGAGTTGCGTATAATCTTAATATGAAACGTAGAAATATTCAGAAGAAGGTTGGTGATCTTATGGGTGGAAATGTGATAGATCTGCCGGAAGATAAAGCCAAAGAGCATATCGAACGGTATAGGTCAGATGTTGAAGCAAATTAAGAGGTGGATGGGTCAATTTTACTTGACAATCAATAGATACAAAATGGATAAAGAGGATGTTTGATTCATTGGAATTAAATGTCCTTTTTTATTGGACATAAAGTTTTTTGACCAAAAAATATTTGACTCAGTGTAAAATAATACCATTGAATCTGACAAAAAATATATATAGTACGAAAAATAATTCTAAAAAGTCTAATAATAATGGTCAAATCTACCGATATATAAAATAACAAAAAACCGCATTATAGGTAGCGTACTTTGGTCAAAATATCATACATGGACTGAATTTGCTTGTATGCGATTGGACATAGTGCTAAAATTATTTTAATAATTAGAAAAAATTTATAAAAACTTTTCGCAAAAGTAAAAATCTACGAAAATGCTTAAACTAGCTCATACAATGAAATCTAACGGAATTAGCAGGTGGAAGGAAATAATTGTGCAAGGGGAGGATAATTATTTTCTGGTGATATCGATGTTAGTGCGAAAAGGAGCTGATTGGCAAAGTCCTCACACCTTATGGTGATCAAAAATTCATTTTTAAATATCAATAAACATTTGATGCAATATGCGTTGAGTAACGATTTTGCATGAGTGTGGTCATAATGATGAAAAGCTGCATATCACATGATATGCGGAATGGCGAAGCTTGCTTTAAAAGGGGGAGAATATGTGGTATGTGATTCAGGTAAAAAGCGGCGAGGAACAGAAATTAAAACTACTAATAGAAAGCAGACTCGACAGAAAATACTATAGGAGTTGCATTATACCAGTTTATGAAAGTGTCAGACGGAGAAAAGAAAAGTGTTTGATCATGTTATGTAGGCTTTTGCCAGGGTATATTTTGATAGATACAGATGATCCGATAGAAGTTCACAAGGTATTGAATAAAATACCGGATTTTGCGGAAATACTTGGAACTAGAGAAAATAAACAGTCTGAGAAAATCTTTATACCGATTGATAAGGAAGATGAAGAATTTTTTAGAACTATTCTAGATGATGGCGTTATGCATGTGAGCTATGTACATTTATCAAAAACAAATCGTATAGACAGAGTTATCGGACCGTTGAAAAATTATTATAAATATATAACAAAGATGGAATATAGACATCGTTATGCAACTATAGAAGCAGAGATATTTGGAAAGAAAAGAATAATAAACTTTGGACTATGGGGCGATGGGGATCCACGTCTGCCATGGCTGGAGGAAAAAAAGAAAGATTTAAGAGAGCCATTAGCGGATAATAGCTATCAATTCGATAATGATCTGCTTATACATGTAGGCGATAAGATCATGTATCCGGAAGTCTACGGCGACAGGATCTTTACAGTAGATTATATAAATCAGTCGAGTAAAATAATTCATTCAACGATCAGTATGTTTGGATGTGAACGAAAGATTGAGATGTTTGCAGAGGATGTTAAGAAGATAGGTTAATAGAGATGTAAGGAAGGTTATAACCTTATGATTGTGGCAGCATGAAGAAATATCTACATGCTGCCATCATTATAATTGTAAGCAGGATGTATTTTGGCAATAATTTATAAAGAAATAAGATTAAATTTGTTAAAGGTACACGGTACTAATGTTCAGTACAAAGAAGAGGCGGAACTGTTTTACAAGCTTCTCAGACGTAGAATGGCGCACTTCGGACTTAGTCTGGCGGAAGACAAATGCAGGCTTATAGAATTTGGGAGTTTTGCGGTTAATAATCGTAGACGAAGGAATGAGGGTAAGCCAGAAACATTTGACTTCCTTGGATTCACACACATCTGTTCTGTGACAAAGAATGGTAAGTTTGGAGTGCGGAGGAAAACTAGCCGTAAGAAATTTGCTAAGAAATGCAAAGAAATGCATAAGAAAATTGGT
>JAIKZC010000443.1 GCA_024682575.1 Lachnospiraceae bacterium
ACCTGTTGCGTTGTTCGGCTTATATATTTCCAACGAGGGACGCTCTCGCTTCAAGTGAAAAATCGCAGCGGTACTAGTTCCGCAAAATACGCGGAACAAGGACCGGCGTTTTTCATGCCCCTCTTTTGGAAACATATAATCCTCGCAACTTACGTTTTCACTAACATTTACTTATATAAAAAATATGTTTGGTAAGTATTTAATTAAGTAAAAAACGATAATGTAAACTGAAGCCGCGAACCTTAAATGTTCCTAAAGAGGATTGTGCGAGACGCCAGCACTTATGCCGCTTTTTTTTGCGGCATTACGTACTGCTGCGTCGGAGCCCAAAGCGAGAGCGTTCCTCGTAGGAACTTTAAGGCGAACGGCGTAAGATGCGAAATCTATAAACAAAAACCTATAATTTTTTGCAATTAGTTGTACAACTACTGATTTCTTGTTCTTATAAAAATACACTAAAAAAACTATTAATTATTTCTAAATAATGCCGATATATAAAATGCAGTAGTAGTAGTTTGCTTCTTTATGGGGGATATACTTATGAGGAGGGAGAAATGGACAGCTATATCATCCGGTGTTGGTATCGGACGAATATGGAGAATTGAAGATATTAATCTTGATATTAGTAAGAGAACCACCGATGATATCGAAGGTGAGCTTGCTAAATTCAGGAGCGCAGTCGCTTCCTTCAACAATAGGACCGAATCGATTGCCGAGCATTTATACAATATGAATTGCGAACGTAAAGTAGATTTAGTCAGGCTTCAGGAACTAATGATGAATGATGAATCCCTGTGTCCGGAAATCGAAAATCGCATAAAAAAGGGGATATCTGCCGAATTTGCAGTAAGCGAGATCTGCGATAAATATATAGAAGAATTTGCCAGTTCGGAAAATTCAGAACTTCACGAACGCTCTATAGATATCAATGATGTGAAACGGCGGCTCCTTGGCATTCTGCTTGGAGTTAAAGATGCCACGATTTATGGTGTCGACTCCGGGACTGTTCTTGCCGCAAAAGAATTTTCTGCAGAAATGCTTTCAAAGATAATCCCCGGCAGTGTATCAGGACTTGTTGCTGAAAAGGGTGGCAAAAATTCGCATGCCGCAATTCTTGCAAGAAGCATGTCATTGCCCGCTGTATTTAATATCCCACACCTTATGGAACGCATTCACGATGGTGAAATAATATTTATAGACGGAAGTACAGGAGAAATAATCCTTGGATCTGCCGAACAAAGACACGAAGAGGCACGGGCTTAAGCCCGCGCCTCTTTTTTGATGTAAAAGAAAATCTTTATTTTTCAGATTGCATTAAGTGCCTGCTCAAGGTCAGCTATAAGATCAGCCTTGTCCTCAAGACCACATGACATTCTGATAAGACCTGCAGGTATTCCTGCCTCTTCAAGCTGCTCATCATTCATTTGTCTGTGAGTTGATGTTGCCGGATTCAGGCAACAGGTTCTTGCATCTGCCACATGAGTCTCTATTGCTGCAAGCTTAAGACTCTTCATAAACTTCTCTGCTGCTGCTCTTCCGCCTGCAAGTTCGAAAGAAACGACTCCGCATCCGCCATTCGGCATATATTTATTAGCTATTTCGTGATATTTATTAGACTCAAGGCCTGCATAATTTACATACTTAACCTTGTCACTCTTTTCAAGGAATTCAGCTACTGCCTGACCATTTTCTACATGTCTTGCCATTCTTACATGAAGTGATTCAAGGCCAAGATTTAAGATAAATGCATCGTGCGGAGACTGTACACAGCCAAAATCTCTCATGAGCTGGGCAGTACATTTTGTGATAAATGCACCTTCCTGTCCGAATTTTTCTGCATAGGTAATTCCATGATATGACTCATCCGGTGTACAAAGTCCCGGGAATTTATCGGCATGTGCCATCCAGTCAAACTTACCCGAGTCAATGATCGCTCCACCAACACATGATCCGTGTCCATCCATATATTTTGTGGTAGAGTGTGTAACTATATCTGCTCCCCATTCTATAGGACGGCAATTTACAGGTGTAGGGAAAGTATTGTCCACGATAAGCGGAACTCCATGCTCATGAGCAGCATGCGCAAACTTTTCTATATCAAGCACCGTAAGTGCCGGATTAGCTATAGTCTCTCCGAACATAGCCTTTGTGTTGTCCTTAAATGCAGCATTGAGTTCTTCCTCTGAAGCATCCGGTGAAACAAAAGTAACTTCTATTCCCATCTTTGCCATGGTTACAGCAATAAGGTTAAAGGTACCTCCATAAATAGAAGAAGACGCAACAATATGATCGCCGCATTCACATATATTGAAAAGTGCGAAGAAATTGGCTGCCTGTCCAGAGCCTGTAAGCATTGCTGCTGATCCGCCCTCGAGTGCTGCAATCTTGGCTGCTACCATATCGCATGTGGGATTCTGAAGTCTTGAATAAAAGTATCCGCTGGCTTCAAGATCAAAAAGTTTACCCATATCCTCGCTCGTATCATACTTAAATGTAGTTGACTGTATGATCGGAATCTGTCTGGGTTCTCCGTTTTCCGGAGTATAACCGGCCTGCACGCATTTTGTATTAAGTCTGTAATCACTCATGATCCCATCTCCTGAAATATTATTTACTTATAAAAAGTATCTAAAGTATTTTAGCACATTAAAGCACTGCTTACCATAGTAAACAGTGCTTTATGAGGTCATTTATTTTCTTTTATCTCAAATTCTGCAGCATCAGAAGGAAGCAATGGTTTAGAGAAATAATATCCCTGTATTGTATCACATCCGAATTCCTTCAAAAGATCCGTCTGCCATTCTTCCTCAACACCTTCAACGATTATTTTTTTACCTATGCAATGTGTCAGATCGATTATGCCGCTGATAAAGGCATTTGTATTTACATCTGATTTAGCAGCAGATCTGTTAAGGCAGGCATCTACAATTGATTTATCCAGCTTCACGTAATCAACCGGAATATAGGTAAGATATCTTAGTGAGGAATATCCCGTTCCAAAATCATCAAGGAGCATCTTGATACCAACTTCTTTAAGCTTATCAAAAAATTTGGATGTCTGGGCATCCTGCTTAAAGAGCAGACTCTCTGTGATCTCTATTTCTACGAGCGATGTATCAACATCATATTGCTGACAAAGCTCAAGAAGATAATCAACATAGCTCATGTCGTTGAGCTGATTACTTGAATAATTGATCGAAACAGGTCTTAGAACCTTTCCTTCTTTTTTCCACTCGGCTATCTGTCTGATGACAAGCTCAGTGCTCTTTCTTCCTATCTGCTTAATATATCCCTGTGACTCTGCGACAGGTATGAACTGTCCAGGATATATATCGCCTCTCTTCATCCTGATAAGTGCCTCATATCCACTGACTTCCATCCTCTGAAGATTTACCTGAGGCTGATACATCATATAGAAGCCATCGTTTTCCAGCGCTTCTACAATAGCTGCTTTAATCTCATTTAGTTTGAATAGCCTGTCTTTTAACTTATCTTCATAAATCCCTATTGCTTTATCTTTGCCCTCTTTAGCATAGGCAAGAGCTATCCCTGCATTTTTTACTATATCCTTAAATTCAGAGATGCCATCGGAATAGCCAATTCCGACCTTAGTATGGAACCAGATCTTTTCACTGTCATCCTTTATTCCGGCAATCTTTAAGAATCCTTTTATAACGGTAGGTCTTTTTGAGAGTCCTGCTATATTTTTCGCTATTTTTTCTGCTTTATCTGCTTCTCCCCGCCTTAGTACCAGAACAAACTCTGCTCCGGAATATCTTGCAGGAATTCTGTCCTCAACATTATAACCACAGAATTTTCTCAGTCTTTCTGCAATATCACGAAGAACCAGATTTCCTTCTTCAAAGCTGTATGACTCATTTATCTCTCTGAAATTGTCCAAATCCATAAGGATAATCGCATATTTTTCTGTCTTGTCAAGGCTTTCTCCTACCTGTGACATAAGGCTTTCCCTGTTCATAAGCCCTGTAACATGATCATAGCGATATGAATCTATAAGCTTATTCTGTGATTCTATTAACTCATAATCTTTTGTTCTCTTCATCCGTATATGTGACGTATATGCTATCAAAGCGATAATTCCCGTAATAAATACCATCGTCAGAGCAAACATGATCAAGATCACTTTCAGCGGTATCCTTCGCAGTACAGTCATAAAATCTGTATTAGCCTCAGAATTTTCTGCCTCTATTGCTGCAATATCGCCTGCTGTATAGTAAGCTGCTTTAGATATGACTGAAGCTAGCTTATAATGTTCCGGAATCACTGCTCCCGCATAATTCCAACCACTGCACTCTATAGTCTGTATCTGTACATCTCCGGATCTATTCTGATTTATAAGCCAATTAGCTTTTGTGAGCGTTGTTACTATACCATCACACTCGCCTTTTTCCATCTTCTTATAGCATTTTTCAAGACTATCATATTCTGTCAGCTCAAAATTAATGCCCTTAAGCCTTAAATAATTACTCACCTGCATGGCATCATTTTCCTGAACTGCTACATTATAATGTCCCATGCTTTCATTTTTCGAAGGACTGCTATTACCTCCTCTGATCCTTCCTATGATACGCTGATCACCTGCAGGAATTATGACCGCCATCATATGACTTTCATAACTACCCGTAAGAATAAGCCCAAGCGCCGAAGCATCGGTTGAATCTATTCCGGTATAACCAAGCATATCCACTCTATATCCGGTTACCGCATCATAGATTTCATCAATATCTCTGTATGTAACAAATTTAAATTTTATATTGAGCCCGTTTGAATTTATTTTTTCTGCCAAAAGATTATAATAATCAGGTATTATCCCCTTTTCTTTTCCATCATCAAGGCTGTAGTATGGCGGATCATGCCTCAAAACCGCAACATAAATATTTCCATCAGGGAAATGATTCTTAAGAAAATCTTTTTCTTCTGCGCTTATAGTAACGGCTGTGCCATTTATTACCCTGTATTTATTGATCACTGTATCAAAATAATCAACATCTTCTTTTAAAATACGATTTATAGCATCATCAACCTTTTCCTTAAGGTCATTCCTGCTTTTATTCATGCAAACATAGAAACCTACGATCGTAGGCTCAAATATTGATCGATATTCCGGATACTGTCCTGTCGCCACGATCATTCCATCAACTTTGCCGCTGTCAACCGCCATCTTCATTGCTTCTTCGGAATCAAATTTAACAATATTTAACGGTGTACCGTATTCTGCCTCCCACTCATCTGAAATATTTGCCATGTATGAACCGGCATTAGCTCCAAGTTTCATTTCAGAGATCTGATCGACATTTCCATATTCATAAAAGTCATCTTCCTTAGGTACTGCTATCACGATTGCGGAATCCATAATGGGCTTTGACGAAAAAATAAAATTGCCTTCCCGTTCTTTCGTCTTTGCAACTCCCGCTGCCATATCTATCTCGCCTTTTTCAAGTGCACTCAAAAGCTCTTCAAAGTTATCATAAAAATGATATTCCAGATCCATAAGCCCATACTGACTTATTTTGGCTATATATTCAGCATCAAAACCACGGACTATCCCGTTTTCATCACGCATGGAATAGCCTTCCTGCTCGACTGTTCCAAACCTCACCTTTGTCAGCTCTGAATTTTCTGATATGGTCATAGCCGGGGCAGCATTTATCCTGACAGCAAAAATAAGCGCAATAAATAAAACCATAACTGCCAGTTCGGCAATTAAAGCTTTTGCGCTCATTTTTTTCACCATGGCCTGCTTCCCCCTTGATATTTTTTTATTATAGATCGATTAATATGCATGATTCTATAAACTCGATTTATATATCGGTCACTTTGCAATTATTCTTTAGTTCTGCATACAATGAATTCCAATTAGCACAAATGGTATCTGTTCTCAGTTTGTGATATGATAAAAAAAATTGTTTTATAGGGAGATAATATAAAAATGAACTTAAAAGGAAAATGTGTCGTGATCGGAGTCACCGGCAGTATTGCTGCCTACAAAATGGCTGACGTTGTAAGCCAGCTTAGAAAAGACGGCGCCGATGTTCATGTTATACTTAGCAAAAATGCAACTAATTTCATCAGTCCACAGACCTTTGAAACCCTCAGCGGTAACAGATGTATAGTTGACCAGTTTGACAGGGACTATAAGTATGAAGTAACTCATGTGGAACTTGCCAAGGCTGCAGACTGCATCATGATC
>JAIKZC010000468.1 GCA_024682575.1 Lachnospiraceae bacterium
ACTTGCAACCTTTGGAAATAGAGAACAAAGCATGATAGGCCAGAATTATCTGAAGAGCCTTTTTGCTCTTGGCTTTCAGGGATTTTTAATTTTGATATGCGTAGGAATATATGCAGTACTGATTCAGACAGTTTCATTCACATCGGATATAATCGGTTCTTTATGGGGAGTGTTAGGATACACGATACTTCTTGCATTTACATTATTTAAGACGAGTGTTGTATCAAAAGCAGTATTTCAGGCGCATTGATGGAGGAAAAGGATAATGGCAAATTCATATATAACTATCCCGAGAGACCTTACAAAAGTAAAAAGCAAAATATTATTTAATCTGACAAAAAGACAGCTGATCTGTTTCAGCGTAGCGGTGATGATAGGACTTCCGACATTCTTTCTGGTCAGATCGGCAGCAGATACAAGTACATCAGTAATGAGCATGATAGTTGTAATGATGCCAATGTTCTTTGTTGCAATGTATGAGAAAAACGGAAGGCCTCTTGAGGTATATATGGGGCATTTTATAGAGGCAGTATTTATAAGACCACGGAAAAGACCATATAAGACAGATAATTATTATTCGGCTTTGCACAGATGTGCGGAGGCAGAAAAGGAGGTAGAAAAAATTGTTCAGGCTTCCATGGATGAGAAAAAACGAAAAAACAAAATTTAAGATGCCGGAAGGCTTGTCGATAGAAGATCAGAGAGCTGTCAGTGAAATAATAAAAAAAGCTCAGAAAGATGATGGGACACCAAGAACAGCACAGCAGACAATTCCGTTTGAAAGAATGTTTCCGGATGGGATTTGCAGGATAGGAAAAGATTACTATACCAAAAGTATATGCTTCCAGGATATAAATTATCAGCTGGCATTGCAGGATGATAAGACGGAAATATTTGAGGAATGGTGCAGCTTCTTAAATTTCTTTGACAGTTCAGTTCATTTTGAGCTTTCATTTATGAATTTTGCAACGGAAGTTGAGGATTTTGAGAAAAAGATAGCGATAAAACATCAGGAGGATGCATTTAATGATGTAAGGGATGATTATTCAGAAATATTGCTTAAACAGATGGAGGCAGGAAACAACGGACTTACCAAAACAAAATATCTGACCTTCGGAATACACGCAGAGTCGATGAAAGCTGCTAAGCCAAGACTTATCCATATAGAAATGGATATTTTGAATAATTTCAAAAGGCTTGGAGTAAATGCAGCAACTCTTAATGGTTATGAAAGACTGGAGCTTATGCATAGAGAGCTTCATATCGGAGAAAATACAAAGTTTCATTTTGATTGGAAATATCTAGTTAAGAGTGGACTTTCAGTAAAAGACTTCATAGTTCCGAGCAGTTTTGAATTTCCTACAGGAAGATATTTCAAAATGGGTGATACCTTCTGTGCAGTGAGTTTTCTGTCAATCGATGCTTCAGATGTAAGTGATCGTATGCTGGCGGATTTCCTTGATATGGAGTCAAGTCAGATAGTGACTATGCATATTCAGTCAGTAGATCAGAATGAAGCGATTAAGACAGTAAAACATACAATTACAGAATTGGACAGAAGTAAAATAGAGGAACAGAAAAAAGCAGTAAGATCCGGTTATGATATGGATATACTTCCTTCAGACCTTGCAACTTATGGAAAAGATGCAAAAGCACTATTAAAAGAGCTGCAGTCGCAGAATGAAAGAATGTTTTTGCTCACATTTACAATATTAAACACCGGCAAGACAAAGGAAGAACTTGAGAATAACATCTTTCAGGCTTCATCCATAGCGCAGAAACATAGCTGCAACCTTGTAAGGCTTGACTTTCAACAGGAACAGGGTATGGTCAGCAGCCTTCCTCTTGCATATAACGAAGTGGATATACAGCGTGGAATGACAACAAGCAGTACGGCAATATTCGTGCCATTTACGACACAGGAATTATTCCAGGATCATAGAGGAGCACTTTATTATGGATTAAATGCAATTTCAAATAATCTGATCATGATAGACAGAAAGCTCTTAAAAAATCCTAACGGATTGATCCTTGGCACACCGGGTTCCGGAAAATCCTTTGCCGCAAAGCGTGAAATCGCAAATGCTTTCCTGGTAACAGATGATGACATAATCATTTCAGATCCGGAGAGTGAGTATCGTCCTATGGTCGAGTATCTTGGTGGACAGGTGGTAAAGATAAGTCCCATGTCAGATCAGTATATAAATCCTATGGATATCAATCTCAACTATTCAGATGATGATAATCCGATAGCACTTAAAGCAGATTTCATACTTTCTCTTTGCGAACTTATAGTAGGTTCAAAAGATGGACTCAGACCGGTGGAAGTAACGGTAATAGACCGGTGTATAAGACAGATTTATCAAAGATATTTTGAAAATCCCGAACCTGAGAACATGCCGATACTTGAAGATCTGTATAATGAACTCTTAAAACAGGATGAACCGGAGGCAAAGCAGGTTGCAACAGCACTTGAAATATATGTATCGGGTTCGTTAAATGTCTTTAATCATAGGACAAATGTTGAGCTCAAAAACAGGCTTGTCTGCTATGACATTAAAGATCTTGGAAAACAGCTTAAGAAAATAGGAATGCTTATAGTAGAGGATCAGGTCTGGGGAAGAGTTTCTGCAAACAGAGAACTCGGAAAATCTACGAGATACTATATTGATGAAATGCATCTTCTTTTAAGAGAAGAACAGACTGCGGCCTATACGGTAGAAATCTGGAAGCGATTTCGTAAATGGGGAGGAATTCCAACCGGAATAACTCAGAATATCAAGGATCTACTTGCTTCAAGAGAAATTGAAAACATATTTGAAAATTCAGATTTTATTTACATGCTTAACCAGGCGGTAGGTGACAGACAGATACTTGCAAAACAGCTAAACATAAGCCCTCATCAGCTTTCGTATGTTACACATTCGGGAGAAGGTGAAGGGCTTTTGTTTTATGGAAATGTTATCCTGCCATTCATTGACAGATTCCCGAAAGAATCAAGTCTTTATAAGGTTCTCACTACAAAACCTTCAGAAATAGCGGAGAATAAAGCAAATGACCGATGAAACAAAAAGGTGGATCAGATACAGTTACGCGCAGAAACTTAGGAATAATGAGACACGCAAAGAATATTATCGGAAAAAGCTGAGAGCAGAGAATGAAGATAAAGACAGAAATTCTGAAAATAAGCATGAAAATAATGAAAAACAAAGCATAGCACATGGCAGGGAGAAGTCTTACAAGATCGAAGCTGAAAGGCAGAAACAGGCTGCAGAAATTAAGAAAAGCTATGAAAAGAAGGTTTATAAGAACAACCTTGCCGAATATGCAGCAAGGACTTCGTATCTGATTGGCTGCGTAAACAGACAGAGTGATGAAGAAAGTGATACATCAGAAAACGTTTGTGAAACCGGTGGTGAAATTGTAAGGAGTGCAGTTAAGTCAGCAACTGATAAGACTTCTTCCAAAATGAAAAATAGAGTTTACAGTTCTAAGATTCACGAAAGGCATGGAAATCTAAGACCTGAAAATAGAAAGAACGCACAGAAGAAGTTTAATAAAAAGAAGCTTTACCGGAAGAAAATCCGAAAATCAAAAAAGTCAGAGCTTGTGAAAAAGATAAAAAAGACTGTTGGAGAAGGCTTAAAAAAAATCCTTGAGGGAATCATGGCATTGACAAGAAGCCATCCCGTAGCGGCAGTAGTCATTCTTCTAATAATTGTACTTCTGGTCATTTTAATAGCTGTTTATTCATCAGGCGGAATGATGTTCCTGGGAGGAACCGGACTAACAATAGGGACATCATTCACAGCAGATGATGAAGATATCCTAGCTGTGGAAGAGGACTATACGGCACTGGAGGATGAACTTAGAGATAAGATAAGCAACATAGAATCAGATAATCCGGATTATGACGAATATAACTATTATCTTGATGATATAGAGCATGATCCGTATGAGCTTGCAGCATTATTAACAGTTATTTATGAGGATTATACCAGGGATGAAGTGCAGGAAAAGCTTCAAGAGATATTTGATCTGCAGTATGAATATTGGACTGAAACGGAGGTTGAAACACATACAAATGATGATGGTGAAACAGAGGAATATAAAATTCTGAATGTATATCTTACCAATAATACGATAAGCGGCATTATATCTGAAATGGGACTTACAGATGATCAGATAGAAAGATATAACATATTAGTTCTGACACATGGAAATAAAGAATACCTTTTTGATGATGAAACAACATTAACAACTTTGTCGGGAGAATCAGATGAATATTCTGTTCCGGCTGAATATCTTACAAATCAGCAATTTTCTAAAATGATGACAGAAGCAGAAAAATATCTTGGTATGGAATATGTCTGGGGAGGGAGCAGTCCTGAAACGGGATTTGACTGCTCAGGTTATGTAAGCTGGGTGATCAATAACTGTGGAAATGGATGGAACCTTGGAAGACAGAGTGCAGAAGGATTAAAGAACAGCACTGACAGGGTAAGCGAGAAAGAAGTGAGATCAGGCGATCTGATATTTTTCAAGGGTACATATGGAACTAATGGAGCAAGCCATGTGGGCATAGTTGTAGATCCGGTAAAAAAAATAATGTTACATTGCGGATCACCAATACAGTATGCCTCATATGATACTAATTATTGGCGGCAGCATGAATATTGTTATGGCAGGATAAGACAGGGAGGATAAAATTTATGATCAGTAAATTGCAGAAACTTAGGGAAGAGGACAGAAAAGCATCAAAAAGGGCTCAGGAAGCAGTATCAAAATCGGAAGCGATAAAGGAAAAACTCAAAGAAGCAGAGGCAGAAGAAGTATTGGATATAGTAGACAGATATAAAATGACACCGGAGGAGCTTGCAGAATTTCTAGAAGTTATGAATGGTTCAGCAGAAAGAAAAGAAGATCAGAAAGCGTCTAAGAAAGAAACAGACAATAAGAAAGATCTTGTGTCTTACACAATAGTTGATGAAAAGACAGATGATAAGAAGGAGGATTTTGATTATGACGAAATCTAATAAAAATGGAATGAATGGAAAGATTTTTGCAGTTATGGTGGTCCTTATAGGATCACTTTTTTGTTTACATCGCGTTACAACTTTTGCCATGGCTCCGGAAAGTGCAAATGAGACAGTATCTGAAGAAAAAGTATCGGATAATAAAGCATTTGATGAAGAATGGGGACCGCTTACACCCAGCGGCAACATGACACTTGTTGATGATTATGGAAGCATGGAAGCCGGTGGTAAACAGTTTATAACTCTTGTAACGAAGTCCGGGAACTACTTCTATCTCATCATAGACAGAGATGATGAAGGAAATGAAACCGTACATTTCTTAAATCTTGTTGATGAATCCGATATTCTTTCATTGATGGATGAAGATGAAGTAAATGAATACATAGCTGCAGCCGGTTTAACTGATAAAGTAGCTGAAAGCGACGAAGAAGTTATAGAAGAGGCTACGGAAGAGGCTACGGAAGAGATAGAAACTGAAGCTACAGAGGAAACTGTAATAGAAACTGATAAAACGGATTCCGGGAATGGCAAGGGCAAAATGGTAAGGATAATGATTATTTTACTTATTGCCGGACTTGCAGCTGTTGGTGGATATATTTATTACGTAACAACAAAAAACTCCAAAAAGAAAGATAATGGCATAGATCCGGATGTGAATTATACAGACGAGGATTATATAGAGAGTATTTCCGGAGTTGATAATGATGAAAATGCTGATGACTGAGGATTGGTCAGATGAAAAAGGCAGGAGGTGATTAGTTATGTCAACTAAACTTCACGAGATAAAGGATCTGGCAAGAAATACAGTTAATCAGATAACTGAAAGTCCTGATGCCTGGAGAGATTTTCTTGACTCAGCAGGACTAATGTATAACTATCCTTTCAATGATCAGCTGCTTATATATGCACAGCGCAAGGATGCATCGGCCTGTACAGAGTTTGACACCTGGAATAAGAAACTTCATTGCCGTATCAAAAGAGGCGCAGTGGGAATTGCGCTTCTTGATACATTAGGGAGAAATAGGTCAGGTCTTAGATATGTATTTGATATAGCAGACGTTTATGCAGAAAAAGGTGTAAAAAAGCCGGAGATTTGGCAGCTTAAAGATTATCATAGGGAAAGTGCACTTGAGCGTTTGAGGGGAATATATGGTTCTACAGATCAAACTAAGTCGTTTGAGGAACAAATTTCCGAGTTGGCTTCAAATATAACAGAAGATATTGCAGATGATATTATCAGAGAACAGCTGCAGTATACAGATCAAAATACAGTATCAGAGTTAAAAAATCTGATTTCGTCAAGCATAGCATATATGGTGACTGCCAGATCTGGAGCTGATACAAGAGACTTAATAACTTCCGGTAAAATGGAAGAAATTACAAAATATAAGTCATTTGGAAATATGGCTGTTATAGGAGATGCGGTAAGCAAATATTCCAAGCCTGTCTTATCGGAGATCAGAAAAGCAATAATTATATATGAGCGAGAAAAGGCTCTAAAGGCGAAGGATTTATCTAAGGCAGAATTATCTGAGACCCGGGAAGAAAATCCGAAATTAGGGCTTGAAAAAGGTTCTAACAAAGAATATAATGCTTTAAAGCGTGAAAGTGAAACGCGGGATAAGACAAATGAAGAAGCGGAAATCAAAGCGGAAAGGAGTACGTATGGAGCTGGAGTACATGCAGGTGGGGGACTACAGGATACCGAATCTGAAAGCGGACGAAGAACCGGAGGAAGCATTGACGAAATACGGACGGATGCATCTCAACTTTCTGAAGGAAGAGAGGAGTGGAATATACACGGGAATGCTTCTCGATGGAACGTTGAAGGAACATTGCCTCAAAATTCAGAAAGCAGCCGAGGAAAGGATGGATCGGCTGATATCAATGATGGCAAAGGAGCAGGGAGTGAACGAAGCTTTGAAAGCAGCCTATCAGATGAGGTGGGTAAGAATGATGAACAATATTCGGAACTCAGCCGAGGAAACAGTTTTAACAGAGCTGATCTACAGCTGAAAAAAACTGATAATGAAATAAAACAGCTAAGCATTTTCGACATTTATAATAATGAAGAAGATAATAAAGCAGCAGAAGCAGGACTTATAAAGCCGGCTACTGCTGCTTTTTCTTTATCTGAAGATCAGATTGCAGATATATTGAGAACCGGTGGCGGAATGAAAAACAGCAAGAAGCGCATCTATGCAAAATACATTGCCGGGAAAGATCCTGAATATATGGCTAAATTCATAAAAGATGAATATCGCACAACAGGAAAAGGATTTACAATTGATGGTCATCAGATAGCGGTATGGTTTGATGAGAATGGAATGACTGCAGGTTATGGAGACAGTGCAACAGAAAAGCCGATAACAAAAATGACCTGGTCAGAGGTTGAAGATCATATCAGAAGAATGGTT
>JAIKZC010000492.1 GCA_024682575.1 Lachnospiraceae bacterium
GCCTGCTATCGAATCTATGCTTACGTGACCATAAACCTCTCTTTTTGCCAAAGCAACAAAAATGTTTCCGGGACCAACAATCTTATCAGCCTTTGCAATACTCTCTGTTCCAAATGCAAGTGCTGCTATTGCCTGAGCTCCACCTGTCTTGTATATTTCCTTGATTCCTAGGATGTGAGCTGCCGCAAGGACATTTGCGTTGATCTTACCGTCCTTTCCACAGGGTGTCGTCATTACGATTTCAGGAACCCCGGCAACAAGCGCAGGAACGACATTCATGAGAACTGAAGAAGGATAAACTGCCTTACCGCCCGGAACGTATACACCAACTCTTGCTATCGGAGTAATTCTCTGTCCCAGAATACTTCCGTCTTCTTTAGTAGTAAAAAAGCTCTGTCGAACCTGTTTTTCATGAAAAGCCCTGATGTTTTCCATTGAGCGCTTCATTACTCCCAAAAGTTCATCTCCTACTTCCGAAAGAGCCTCTTTAATTTCTTCTTCACTGACTCTGAAATTATCAGCGTTTAGACTTACACCGTCAAATTTCTCAGCATATGCAAAAATTGCCTTATCACCATCTTTTCTGACATTGGCGATGATCTCCCTAACAGTCTCTTCATGTTCTCTGTAGCTGGAAGGGCTTCTTTTAAGCATATTTTCAAGAATATTATTTTTTATTTTGTCATTAAGTTCAAGGATTCTGATTCCCATTTTATATTTCCTCTTTCAAGTCATTGATTATTTTCCTGATCCTCTCAGCCTCAAGGCGCATTGAAACCTGATTTACAACCATTCGCGCTGACAAAGGACAAACCTCTTCCAATACGCTGAGTCCATTTTCCCTTAATGTTGCACCTGTCTCAACGATATCTACTATAACATCGCTTAATCCTACAATTGGCGCAAGCTCGATAGAACCGTTAAGTTTAATGATATCAACCGTCTGATGCTTTTTATTGTGAAAATAATCCTTTGCTATGAGCGGATATTTACTTGCAACACGAATCATCTCATGATGATTGAGTTTTTCCCTTGCTTCCTCCGGACCGCAGACACACATTCTGCATTTTCCAAAGCCAAGATCAAGAACCTCAAAAATATTACGGTTTTCCTCCATGATGATGTCTTTACCGGTAACACCAATATCTGCAGCTCCATGCTCGACATAAGTCGGCACATCCGGTCCTTTTGCAAGGAAGAATTTAAGTTTTTTCTCCTCATTTACAAAAATAAGTTTTCTCGACTTCTTATCTTCCATCTCTTTACAGCCGAGTCCTTTTTTCTCAAGGAGTTCAAGAGTCTTTTCCGCAAGACGTCCCTTTGTAAGGGCAAATGTAAGATATCTCAAAGCTCCTCCTCCTTTCGCTCTCCATCTATTACAAAATAAAGCTTTGCATTGCTCAGGTTTTTAGCCCGCATTTTCAATTTTTCCTCTGAAAAAGCTATACTCAGCATTTCAGTATCGACTCCATCTGCCCTGAGTTCTTCGCAAAGTCTGAGGGCTTCTGCAAGAGATTTTTCATCATAGGCAACGATAGCTCTTTTAAGATCAAGACTGATATCTATATGCTGTGCACTTAAGGTATTCATAAGTTCATCTATGACAACTGTGAATCCTGTAGCTGCAACATCCTTACCAAATTTTACGAGAAGATTATCATATCTTCCGCCTCTGATGATCGCATCACCGGTTCCAAATGTATAAGCCCTGAAAACTATTCCGGTATAATACTCTCTCTTCGAAAGCATTCCCAGATCAAAGCTTACATAATTTTCAACACCATAGATCTTCAAAAGATCATATACATTCTTAAGTCTCTCAATTGCCGCTTCGCTTCTCTTTATTCCCTTGGCAAGCTCATAGGCGGAATCAAGTATTTCAACATCACCTGCGAAATCTGAAAAAGCAGCCAGTGCATTTTTTACATTATCCTTAATATCAAGAGACTCAATAAAATCCATTGTTCCGAAATAGTTCTTATTTCGAATGTGCTCACTTAAATCAGCCCTGTCTTCGTTCTCAAGTCCTGCTGCCTCACAAAGTCCCCTGAAATATTCCTCCGTACCAAGACAGATCTGAAAATCCTTAAGACCAGCAGTCCTTAAAAGACATACTGCCATATAGATCATTTCGGCATCTGCATCAGCCGAAGCATTTCCCAAATGTTCAACGCCAAGCTCTGTTATTTCCTTTAATTTCCCCTGCAGATCAGACCTGTTTGAAAATGTATTACCTAGGTAAACAAGTTTGATCGGAAGCTCATCTTCCATAAAATATTTAACAGCTGAACGTACAACGCCAGGAGTAAAGTCAGGCCGAAGCGCCAGGGTATTATTTTCACTGTCAAAGAATTTATAGATTTCCTTCGACGGTGTTGTGCCTATTTCCTTTGAATAAATATCAAAGTACTCAAAAGAAGGAGTCTCTATATCGTTATAACCAAAACTTCTGATCGTTTCCCTAAGTTTTTCCTCAAGACTAAGTTTTCTCTGAAGCTCGTCCCCATATATATCACGAACGCCCTCCGGAGTATGTAATAAACTATTTGTTTTCACCTTTCACACCTCACAATACACATATTTATCGGTTCCACTTTACCGTGGTAACGTGCTACCAAATTAAAAACTTAGCTTATTATACAGGGATTTCACTGCGTCTGTCAAGGTCAGTCTGCAAAGCATCCAAATAAGGCAATGGCATTCCCGGTCTCGGATCGATTATAAAATCTGTTTCAATCTCTTCAAACCTGAAACTCCTGCGGCCTCCATCTTCCCATCGTTTCCAGAATTCATACAGTTTTGCAAATCTTAAATAATAAAAAATCCCTCTTCCAGTATAATGGATTAGAAAAAAAGACACCCCACCCTGCCTTTCGTATTCCTCCATGAACCTCACCTGATGTTCATGGATATTGGCAAGAGTAAAGGTATCCACCGCACATTCCTTTGCATCAAAACAGACCGGTATCCCCTGAACCACACCGATATAATCAACCGTACTTTTTTTATCAAAATAAGCAAGTTTAATAGTCCTTGAACCCTTGTCAAATTCAATAGGCGTTATAGGAGTGGGTACCTTCTGTATGAGGCAAAGATGATTCTCTAAATATTTCTCATTTGCTCTATTTATAAGGTCTTCAAGGGTTGATCCCCGAAGACCTCTTGATTTCCATGTTGCCATTTTCAGCTTTCTCCAATTTCAGATCTCATCTTAATTTTAAGAGCGAGTTCATATCCTGAGCTATTGGGGCTTCAATGATCTTTTCTGATAACGCAGCAAATTCACCCTTTAATTTAGGAAATTCTAGTCTTGCTGCATGAAGCATCTGGCGTCTGATTCCAAATTTTTCACTGCATTTTATGCTTTCACTGCTTCCATATTTACTGTCACCCATAACAGGACACCCGACATGTGATAAATGAGCCCTTATCTGATGCGGTCTGCCGGTTACAAGATCGACTTCTGCATAAGTAAAACTATAGCCCTGACTCTTAAAAATTTCTATAGGATTTACTATAGTTTCTATTTCAACGGAATTTTCTTTTTCACTGTCATATATAAAAACCTTATTCTTTGCCTTTTCTTTCCTCAACCACGCTTTAAGATCAGCCTCTTCCCTGAATTCGCCAAAAAGAATAGTTCTGTAGAATTTACGAACAGACCTGTCCTTGATAAGTTCATTCATTTTCTGAAGACCCTTTATAGTCTTTCCAGCGATAACGATACCACTTGTATTCCTGTCGAGTCTGTTGCATATAGATGGCTTAAATGTTCTGATCTTTGAAAAATCCGAACAATACGCAAGTAAAATATCATTTAACGAGTTTTCGTTTGAATCATCAGACTGTGTAAGTATTCCGGCAGCCTTATTGATAATAACTACGTTTTCGTCCTCATAAAGAATACTTTTTTCAAAAGACTTTAACTCTTTTTCACTTATTTTTTTATTATCCTTTGCAGATGATTTATGTTTATCTGCCACAGACATAAATTTTGCAAAAGTTTCATCAGAAAACCATATCTGAATTTCATCCCCGGCCTTTAAGCTCTCACTTCCATCAGCTTTCTTTCCGTTCAGATCTATATTTTTCTTCCTAAGCGCTTTCCGAATAACACTCATTGGCGCCTTCGCAAGTATTTTTGCACTGTATTTTAAGAGAGTCTGTCCCTCATCATTTTTTGTAACTGTAAATTTTTTCATAAAACAATTGCCTTGATCAGATCCAACATTTCTTTATCTGATTTTGTAATCTTGATTTCTTTTTCTCTAAGATATGAAATTCTGGCAGTAAATTTATCAAATTCAGTAAAAGCCTTTATTGTCCAGCTTTTATGGCCATTCTTTTTAGAAATATAATTTAAATGCTTCTCAAGACCGGCAGGATCAAAATTGGAATATTCTGAATAAAGAATAATATTTTTGTTTATAACTGCCAGCGCATTTGTACCGTAAGATTCCTTCTCCGTAGTAAATACACAATCATATAAAACCGGAATCTCACCCTTGATCTTCTCAATTTCGTCAAAGACTTCTCTGCGTCCGGTCCTGTAACGCAAATACATTATCATATTGACAGCCGTCATTGCAGCAGGAACCACAGATATTATCGCACAAATAATAAAAACATCCTGATATTGCTTAAAAAAAGCTCTCCCTAAAAGCACCAGCAGCAATGTGAATCCGAAAAAAGCTCCCGTTTTCAATGCTGCTGTTTTATGCTTCATATTTAAGTAGCCGTAATTTCCCTTTTCCATCAAAAGATCCCCATTATCCTAATCAGCAATGAATGCGGTAATATTTTAGTAATAAAGAGCGATAATTTCATAGTCAGTGAATATACAGAAATTTCTTTATTTTTTGCAGCATCCCTGAATGCAAGATTAACTACCTTTGAAGGTGATGCCATAACCAGTTTTTTATAGAAAGCTATTGTTCTGTGTTTTTCTGCAATATCAAAGAACTCGGTTTTTACCGGTCCGGGACACACTGCAGTGACATGAATTCCTTTTTTCTTCAATTCCGAATTCAATGCCCGGGAAAAACTGAGTACATAAGACTTTGAAGCAGCATAAACAGCAAATGACGGCTGCGGAAGAAATGCTGCGCTTGAAGCCATATTTATGATATGTGATCCCCTTCTCATATACGGTATCACAACAGAGCATAAATAAGTCAATGCATCAACATTTACCCTGACCATATTCATAGTCTCTTCACTGCTGACTTCTTCAACCTTTCCGATAATTCCGAGACCTGCACTGTTAATCAGCAGTCTAACGTCAGGCTGCTCATTTTCAAGCATTGCTGCAAGTGAGCTTATTTTATTTTCATCAGAAAGATCCAGCTCTATAGGACGTATCCTGCTGCCAAAAGTTCTCCTTATTGAAGCAAGTCTGTCTCCTCGTCTGGCTATGACCCACAATTCATCCAAAGAACTGAGTTTTGTAGCTGCAACTCTTACGAATTCTCTTCCCATTCCGGAAGATGCTCCCGTAATAATTCCAATTTTTTTCATATATTCATAGTCCTCAATATAGAAATCAGAAAATTCCAGGTTCTTACTGTTGAAGAAATACTGAGTTTTTCTGATTGTGTGTGAGCGTCAACTATTTCCGGTCCCATAGAAACTATATCAATTCCCTTAATTCTTGAGAAAAATGTTCCACATTCAAGCCCTGCATGCACGCCCGAAATTCTAACATTCTGTCCGAACAGATTTCTATATACATTACTGCATAAAGATGCAAGTTCAGAATTCTCATTATATTCCCATGCCGGATAATCACCCGTCTCAGTATATATACCACCTATAGTTTCTGTCAGATATCTGAGTTTATCGGATAATGCATATTTTGCAGAGGATATCATACTTCTGATCGTACCCTCAAGATAGAATTTTTTCTCATCCATTCGCATTATACCAATATTAAGTGAAGTCTCGACCAGTCCTTTTGTCTTAACTTCCTGACTCATTTTCTGAGCTCCATCAGGAACAGTGTTAAGTAAAAATATTACTCTTTCCTGAGTTTTTCTGACAAGCACATCTTCTTCTGTTTCACCCATATAGTTTGAATAGATAGAAATATTGTTTTCATTCGCCTTATATTCATTCTTTATAGTCTCTTCAAACTCGATTATGAGGTTTTCAAAAGATGTGATATCCTTTTCCTCTACAAGAACACTGCAATCTGCATCCCTTGGAATAGAATTATGCATAAGTCCTCCTGAAAGGCTTATGATATCAAAATCTACCCTGGTACCCAGAAAATGCAGAAGTCTGCCCATGATTATATTTGCATTGCCTCTGTATTTGCCGATGTCTCTTCCCGAATGACCACCAACAAATCCGCTGACAACAATCTTATAACTGTTTCCTTTTTTTCTGTGATATTTAACCGGGACATTCATCTTTCCTACAAGACCGCCGGCTGAACTTGTCAGTATAACTCCCTCTTCCTGGGAATTTAAGTTGATCATTCTTCTTCCCTTTATTTTTGATATATCAAGTGAAGAAGCACCATCACTGTACGAATTTGAACCACAGGTAAAAACAAGCTCCATTTCAGGATGCGCAACAAATCCATCGTCAGCAGCAGCCAAACACAAAGCTATCGCTGCTCTGTCATCCGTGCTCAAAGCTGTACCGCGTGCAAAAATATAATCATCTATTACACTCATCTCCACGGGATGATTTTTCGTAAAATCCATTCCATGCGATATAACCATACCCGCAGTTCCAATATGTCCCTGAAGTATTATCGGTTCAGCTTTCTCATATCCAAGTGTTGCCGGTACAAATATTATAATGTTTCCATTATCATCTTTTTCATAATTGAATGAATGTGATTTAGCATATTCTTCAATATAACTTCTGATCGATTCCAGATCACCCTCGCCACACGGAATATTGCTAAGATCCTCAAAAAATCCAAAAACCCGCTTAGGCTCAAGGTTTGATAACTTGCTCATAACTATATATCTCCTAAAAAACCCGCCATATTTCTATGACGGGTCGATTCAACTTTATTATTCTTCTGTTCCGGCAGTTTCAACTGTCGGTTCAGCTGTGGATTCCACATCTTCAGCAGGATTTGCCATCTCATCATTCATTCCGTCATCCGTGAATGTATTTTCAGGATGAAGCTCCGCACGATTGGCGCTGACTACATTCAAAATCTGTGAAAGAGAATTAATAAACTGCGTATTGTAATCCTGTGTCTGGTTAATAGACTGCACAAGAATATTTTCTATACTTCCAAGAGAATCATCAGTATACTGCATTGCAGAAAGCTGAATTTCGTTTGACTGAACTGTTGCAGCATCAAGCATCTGCTGTGCCTGCTGCTTAGCCTGCTCAATGATCTCACTTGCCTGCGCATACGCCTGCTGCATTATGGCGTTTTCATTAACCATTTGATCCGTATAAACCGTAGCCTGCTTAATAATGTCATCTGCCTTTTTTCTGGCATCTTCCATTATTCCCTCTTTATTACTTATAATTTTCTGATATCGTCTGATTTCATCAGGGGTACGGCTCTTTAGTTCATGCAGAAGTCCCTCAATTTCTTCTTTATCAACTACGATATTTCTATTGGATAAAGCTGCAAATCTGCATCCATCAATGTAATCTATAATCTCATCTATGAGCTGCTCAATTTTACTGCTTGCCATTTTTCTCTATACCTGCCTTTGCATACACCTGCTCTGCCACAATCTCTGGCACGAAATGATGAATATCTCCACCATATCTTGCCACCTCTCTGACTATTGAAGAAGAAAGATATGCATACTCGAGACTAGTCGTCAGAAATACTGTATCAACAGATGGGCTTATTTTATGATTAGTCTGAGCCATCTGAAGTTCATATTCAAAATCAGTTATAGCTCTTAGCCCTCTGATTATCACATTGAATCCCTTTTCTTCTGCATATTCTGCCAGAAGACCACTGTAGGATGTGATATGAACATTCTTCAAATCTGCGCAGACTTCCTTTAACATATTAACACGTTCATCAACAGAAAACAACGGACTTTTTGAGGAATTACTGAGCACGCTGACAGTGAGATCATCAAAGATATCCGCTGCCCTTTTTATAATATCCAGGTGTCCGTATGTTACCGGATCAAATGATCCGGGATAAATTGCACGAGCCATTTATTCGCTCCGTATTCAGGAATCAATCTTCCTGACCCTTTCCCATTTTCTTTAAAAACAGATGTCTGTTTCTTTTATAAATCTTGTCTTTAACTATTGAATAGCCAAAATCTTCCAGGTAATCAAACTCTGTTTCCTGCGAAGCCTCAACTATGATCAGAGTATCTTCATCTGCAAGTCCTGACTTCCTTAAATAACTCAGAACATTTTTTTCAAGATCTTTTTTGTAAGGCGGATCCATATGGATAATATCAAATCTGCCCTTTCTCTCAATCTGCTGAAGTGCTATCATGACATCTCCCGTGATGACCTCAGCCCGATCTGCAAGATGTGTAAACTCAAGATTTTCATTAATTATTGATACTGCTTTTCTGTTATTCTCAACAAATACTGCAGATGAAGCATCTCGACTAAGTGCTTCAATTCCAATAGCACCGCTTCCGGCAAAAAGATCAAGAAATCTGCTTCCCGGTACTTCAGTCTGAATAACATTAAAAAGCGTTTCCTTTATAATATCCTGAGTTGGTCTTGTATCAGTTCCGTCAAGTGTTTTAAGTAAAAGTCTTCTTGCACTTCC
>JAIKZC010000514.1 GCA_024682575.1 Lachnospiraceae bacterium
TCTCCGCTTTCCTGCATGTCCTTAAAGGTCTCAACCGATACATCGAGTTCCTCTATCAGATCTGCTGTAACCTTTACTATTCCGCTTGTGATATTCATCACATTGGAAGACAGATTTTCATCTGTAAGTATTGCCGAAATATCCGAACCTGTAACTTCTGCAACTAAAGCGGTAATATTGCCTGTATCCAAGAGGTCTATAGATGTAAGACCCAGATTAGCCATTGCTGACTCAAGCTCTTCATCTGTTATTCCAAGCTCTTCTTTTATGATGTCCCTGACTTCTTCTACAGCCTTGTCTACTGCATCGCCGATCCTTTCGCTTCCTTTGCTGCTTTCAGATGTTTTTATCTGCTGTTTTTCTGAAATTCCGCCTGTCTTTTCGTCTTTAACAGCATTTTTAGCATCTGACAATTTTTCATTGAATTTCTGTCCCTGTCCGTCTTTGCCTGTCGTCATCTTCATTTCGCTCTTATTATTGTCTGATGATGCCTTAGTAAGTACTGAGCCGAATGCTGAGTCATTTTTTACAGCTTTCGACGGATTTGCTGCCGATATCATTGATGTATTTCCCATCAATGCCGAGCCTATTCTGTCAACTGCCATTCGTAATTATCAGCCTCCTTTCCGTTCCTGCAACTTTTGTTACTTTTGTATCGACAAAAAAACCCCCGGTCATAATAGAGCCGGGGGTTTTTATTGTTCTTTTTTGTATACATTGAATACTATTTATTATCACTTACACTGCTGTCTTCCTTGCTGTTTTCCTTGTTCTCTTCACTGCTTTCACTGGATGCTTCAGAAGCCTTGCTGTCGGCAGTTGTATTGGTCGTGGTAGTTGTCGAGCTGCTTCCGGAGCTTCCGGGCTCCATGATCTTTGTTACCTGTGCAGCCGTCTCGGGATCCATCTGGGCGAGGATATTTCCCCTGTCATCAGTTGACATTGCCCCTAATATCTTTGCCACCAGTTGAAGCCTGTTTGTCATTGTATTAAAGATCTCCGCAGCATCCTTAGGCTTCATTGCAGAATAAGCCTCAGCATACTCTTCTATCTCCTTATCCGTCTGCTCCTGCTGTACTACCTGTTTATAAAGGATTTCTGCATTTGTCGGATCGATCGCTTCATAATATTTCTGATACTCGGAAATGTCTAATGCACTGTCTCCGAATACCACTTCATTATAAAATTCATCCTTGATCTTCTCAAATTCGACCTGATTACTTTCATAGGTCTTTAATCTTGCAACCTCTGCCTGCAGATCTGCTATCGTCTGATCCGTATCATTAGCAGCAGCCTGAGCATCTGCAAGCTGGTTTTCCAACTCCTTGATCCTTTTTATCGCATCATCAAGATTATCATAGCCTGCGTAGGTATCATTTTCACTGACGCCATTTCCGCTCGCCGTAAATGAATGTCCCGGAAGTATCTTGCTAACATAAGGAACATCCTTAAGAACCGGTTCTAATACTCCGGATCCAAATCCGCCTACATCAAGCTTAATGAGCAGCACAAGTATAGCAAGCCAAACGATAACGATAAATACAGTTACAAGTATTACCGATAAAGTACCGCCTTCATCTTCATCATCGTCGTTTTCAGCTGCTTCAGCCTCACCCTTGGTCTTTTCTTTCTTAGGCTTTTTCTTCTTGTCTTCTACTTCCTTTTCATCTAATTCCTGATCTTCTTTTGCCATATTTTTCACCCTTCATGTTCGGACTCTTTCCTCTTGTTGCCATAATTATAGCTAGTGAGCTCGTCAATGACCTTTCCTTCAGCTGCGTTCTCCTCCTGAACAAATCTTCTGAAGGCATTCTCCCTTAGCTTCTCCTGCGCCTTTCTCTCCTTCATTACTTTTTCAAGCTCCTTCCGGCGCTTCTCCAGTTTCTCTTCTTCCCTTATAACATTTTTATGCTGTTTTTCTATTAAAATATCCATGGTCTTTACGCCCTGAACATTTGCAAGTATATCCCTGACGTTTAAGTTATTTCCACGGAGCCTTCTTCCTTCCTCCTCATACCTCTGCTTTTCATCCTTAAGAGCCTCTTCCTTTTCTTCTTCTTTAGTAAGAGCACGTCTCTGATTGGCGTAAGCCATTTTCGACTGGTCTTCCATTTTCTGTTTAAGCTCAAGGATATTCTGCATCCGATATTTGAATTTAGACAAATTTTTCTTTATTCTCCTTCAAATACACCTTCTAAAAGTTTCAGCACCTCATCCAGGCTGAACTTGTCATCTACTGCCTGTTCCAGGAATTCGTTGACTGCATCGATTTTTTCTATCGAATAGTCAATGCTCTTAGATGACCCCCTCTGGTATGCGCCTATATTGATAAGATCCTCCGATTCCTGATAAGTTGCAAGCACAGTCTTCATCTTCGATGCCAGTGTCTTATGCTTCTTAGATGCGATCTGTGACATACATCTCGATATACTCTGTAAAACATCTATCGCAGGATAATGATTCTGATGGGCAAGCTTTCTCGAAAGCATTACATGACCGTCAAGGATAGATCTCGCTGTATCCGTTATCGGCTCATTGAAATCATCACCATCTACAAGAACCGTATAAAGTCCTGTTATCGATCCTTTCTCACCGTTTCCTGCTCTTTCAAGAAGTTTCGGCATCTCTGCATATACTGAAGGCGGATAACCTCTTGTAACAGGCGGTTCACCTGATGCAAGTCCTATTTCTCTTTGTGCCATTGAGAAACGTGTAAGTGAGTCCATCATCAAAAGGACATCTTTTCCCTGATTCCTGAAATATTCAGCTACGGCAGTTGCTGTCTTAGCCGCCTTATTTCTTAAGAGTGCCGGTCTGTCAGATGTTGCTACGACTACTACAGAACGCTTCATACCCTCAGGTCCTAAATCTCTTTCTATAAATTCTCTTACTTCTCTTCCTCGCTCTCCGATAAGAGCTATAACATTTATATCTGCCTTTGTATTTCTGGCAAACATACCCATCAGGGTACTTTTTCCTACACCGGAGCCTGCAAATATTCCGATTCGCTGACCCTTGCCTATGGTCATGAGTCCGTCTACAGCCTTGACTCCGAGCGGAAGTATATCGTGAATTATAACCCTGTCCATCGGATCCGGCGGTGCAGCTTCCACAGGATATTCCTCGCCGCCAAGGAGCTCATAACCGTCTGTCGGCCTCCCAAGGCCATCCAGCGTATGACCAAGAAGTTCTTCTCCTACAGTTACGCTCAAAGGATGACCCAGATTTTCAACCGTACATCCTGCTCCTATTCCCTCTGTCACCTCGTAAGGCATTAAAAGTGTCTTCGAATCCTTAAATCCTATTACTTCGGCCAGTATAGGAGGCTTTGTATCATCATCCGGCATTATCCTGCAGAGATCTGCAAGCTTGGCATCCGGTCCAAGTGATTCTATGGTAAGTCCGACAACA
>JAIKZC010000519.1 GCA_024682575.1 Lachnospiraceae bacterium
ATTCAAAGTTTACATATACATAGCTTTCAAAATCGCTTCGAGCAAACTCATCTACAATATAGGTTTTTCCGCACTGACGCACACCTGTAAGAATTAAAGGTTTTCTGCGAGGCTTATCTTTCCATTTTTTTAAATCGTTTATTATCTCTCTATACATATTTTTTACAACTCCTATCCTCTTTAACATAATTATACAAAAAGTTCTATGACTTTTGCAAGTATAACGCAAAAAGTCCTATGACTTTTTGCAATTATAACAAAAAATCATAGGACTATTATATCCTTCAAGTATAATATGCTTCATTCCCCGTGACTTAGCGCCAAGTGGAATGTGAGACTAGTCTATTAATATATTATCGACATAATTTATGACTTTTCGTTACTTCGTGCCTCAAAGTCATGCAAACAAGCTTGCTTAGCGAGGTTATTTCGAGCTTAGCAAGCTTGTTTGACACATGTTAAAGTTTATCATACGGAACCCGCAGTAAATGCAGATTCCTGCAATAAAGTGACCAAGACATATACTTTTTATTTAATTCAACGTATAAATAATTAGATAAATGGTTTAAGTGATTTTTTTATTATAAATTCAGGGGGTATATATTATGAATAATAAACTCATGAATAGGGAAATTCAGGATAAAGAGCTTAAAAATCTGAACGGAAGCGGTGAAACATATCTTTTGCCTGCTTTGTCATCTAATGGGAATACTGTAGGCGAAAAATTAACTGTAATTAAATCCAAGGATAAAGCTACATTAGGTAGAATCAGAATAATAATCAAATTATAATGATTAGATCAAAGGAAGAAACAATATGAAAAATAACGAATCAAAAATGAATGAATTGAATGAAAAGAATCTCTCGAAAGTAAACGGGGGAAATGTTGCAGCCAGTCATTGTGAAACAGGTGGAGAGGTACCTCCGCTCAGAGAACAGAAAAGGCCGAATACTCATAATATTAAGGTAGATAAGATTAAATGAAAGCTAAAAACAGACCCGAGCTTAGATAAGTCCGGGTCTGTTTTTAGCTTTATTTTATCTTTTATTTATTTTAATATTCTGCCATTGCGTCGATGACATTCTCAGCCGGTACATTGTAAAGAGCTGCTTCTGCACCATTTGAAAGAACTGTAAGATGCAGGTAGTCCTCACCTTCATCATCTGTCTCTCTGACAATTGAAAATGTGAGTGAATCTCCGCTTTCACTGTCTGTAATGGTCAGATTTTTGTCTGCATCCTCTTCGATATCCCCTGCGAGGAACATTGCTTCCCCATTCGAATCCACAATACCGAGTATACCTTTATTTACATCATCATCAGATGCAAAATAAATCTCCTCATCACCTGTCGATGCTCCAACATATCCAATTGTAAGAACTTCCTTCAGTGCAGCAATGACTTCGTCCTCTGTCATTTCCTCGGAGCCGGCATCCTCATCGGCAGCAACTTCTTCAACATCTGCGTCTTCCTCTGCCTCTGTATCTTCTTCCTTAGCCTCTTCAACAGGTTCTTCGCTATCCTCCTCAACAACGGTCTCAACATTTGTTTCAACCTTGCTTTCCGCTGAAGCTCCGCAGCCTGCAAGCATAGTCAAAGACATTGTTCCTGCTAATAATAAAGATACGATTTTTCTTCTCATCACCTTTTACCCCCTCTGATAAGAAATTAGATTTGTTTATAAATTCCAAAAAAATTTTATATAAAAAATCATCTAGTGTCAAAATATGTACATTATAAAAGACCGGCAGATAAGCCTGATCTGTCGGTCTTTCTAATATTCTATCTTTATTATTTTTATGCAGCGTGTCTTGAATTATTTCCAACTACCTGCATTTTCTTTGCATCAGCTGCGTAAATTGCCTTTAATATTATAGGTGTGAGGATTGAGCTGATCATTATGAGAAGAATGACAGGTGTGAAGAATTTGCTGTCGATGATCTCAGCTTTAAGTCCTCTCTGGGCTACGATAAGAGCAACCTCGCCTCTTGTCATCATTCCGACGCCGATCTTCAGGCAATCAGAATTCTTGTATTTCATTATTTTTCCTACAAGTCCGCATCCTAAAACTTTTCCTAAAAGTCCTACAACTACAAATGCTGCTGAGAATACGAGGATCGTAGCATCTACTGTTCTTAAGTTTGTCTGAAGTCCTACGCTTGCGAAGAATACAGGACCGAAGAACATGTAAGAGCTGATGTCCATTTTTCTGTCAATATATTCTGAATCTTCAAGTGAGCTTAAGATTATTCCTGCAACGTATGCGCCTGTGATATCTGCAACGCCGAAATATTTATCAGCAACATAAGCAAGTACAAGTGCGAGCGCCATACCGATGATCGGGATTCTTCTGGTGTGCGGCCATTTGCGGTCGATCGCTTTCATTACCTTGAAGATGATCACTCCGGCAATGATCGATAAAGCGAAAAATGCAACTGTCTTAATGCATACTGCACCGAGATTTGCGCTCGGATCCTTAAGACCAAGAACTGCTGTAAGAACGACGATACCGATAACATCATCGATTATCGCTGCGCTCATGATGGTAGTTCCTATCTCGGTAGAAATCTTACCTAATTCCTTAAGTGCCTGTACTGTGATACTTACAGAAGTTGCCGTAAGGATTGTTCCGATGAATACTGCTTCAATGAACTTAGTACTTCCTACAGGAGCAAATCCATAAAATGCCATATAAAGGATCGTACCTAAAATTAAAGGTATTGAAACTCCGGCAATAGCAAGAATAGTAGCTTTCAGACCGGATTTTTTAAGCTTATCAATATCAGTCTCGAGTCCGGCACTGAACATAAGGAGAATTACTCCGATCTCGGCCATTCCTGCGAGGAAATCATCATTTGCAACCAGGTTTAACAGCGACGGCCCGATAAGAAGTCCTGCAATTATCTGTCCTGCTACCTGAGGCGCCTTGATATTTCGTGCTATAAGACCAAAAAGTTTTGCACTTATGATGATTATAGCCAGGTTTCGTAAAATTTCTAAAGTATCCATGGTTAGTCCTTTCAACATACTAAAAATAAGGATTTTTGAAACATTTTTTCAAACAATCCATGATCAAACGCAGACAATTGATTATTTTATCACACAAAAATGATAAAAACAACGGAACACAAAATAAATAAGAAGAAAGATGCCTTATATGGTTTTTTATTTTCTAATTTGTTATTATTAGAAAAAAAGAGGAGTCCGGATATGAAAAAAATAAAAAAAGCAGCACTCTGCGCCGGAACAGGTCTGGCCGGTTTAATACTCTCATCCTGCGGATTTAACCAGTCTCCGCCATCCGTTTACGGACCTCCGACGGATTTTGAAGAAAATGCGGATACAAATATAGAAAATTCTGGCGGAACTGATAACGACCCGGAACTGACTGAAGCCGAGGATGCCTCCGCAGAAAATAAAGGACAATAATTTGGATCTTTATAAATTAAAAGAAAAATATATGCTCGAACAGGCTTCCTACCGCAGAAGTCTTTTTCTAAAGCCGGAATTAAAACAGCTTTTCTTTGAACTTACAATAAAATGCAATGAACATTGCTGGCACTGCGGTTCCCGCTGCGGCGATATTGACAGTAAAAATGAGCTCTCCCTTGACGAATGGAAGGGAATTTTAGACGAGATAAAGTCTGAATATGACGGGCATCTCCCCCAGATAAATGTGACAGGTGGTGAACCTTTATTGTATCCGCATTTTGAAGAGCTGATGACCTATGCAAAATCTTTAGGATTCAGATGGGGCATGACTTCAAATGCTGTCCTTATTGACAGAGGATGCGCAAAAATGCTTGAACGAAGCGGAATGAGAACTATTTCTGTAAGCATCGACGGACTCGAGGATACCCATGACCGGCTCCGCGGGAAAAAGGGTGCCTACAGACTCGCCATGGAAGGTATAAATAATCTGACCAAACTGGGAAGTTTCCGTCATATCATGGTAACAACTGTCGTAAATCGCGAAAGCATAAAAGAACTTGAGCCTCTCTATGAGATCATGAAGGATATTGATATAGACAGCTGGCGGATCATAGGTGTAGAGCCGCTCGGCAGGGCAAAGGAGCATCCGGAGCTTTTGATGACTCCAAAAGACCAGCGTACTCTCATGGATTTTATCAGAGAAAAACGTGCCGAAGAAATGCCTGTGACATATGGCTGCAGCCATTATCTCGGACTTGAATATGAAGGCACGGTAAGGGACTGGTATTTTTTCTGCATGGCTGGTCTTACACTCGCAAGCATCAGCTCAAAAGGTGATGTAACTGCCTGTCTCGATATCGAGCGTAGTCCCTCCGTGATCCAGGGAAATGTCAGAAAACGGAAATTTACCGATATCTGGAGAAATGAATTCAAAACTTTTAGATATGACAGATCCGAAGATGACGAAAACTGCAGGAATTGCGAAAGCAGAAAATACTGCATGGGCGGCTCCTGCCACACCTGGGATTTTGAAAATAAAAAACAGGGCTTATGCCTATTAAATTCATTAAGATAAAAAACTCCCGGCTCATTATTTTGAACCGGGAATTTTATTAGCCTTTGCTATTTTTTCTGCTATCTCCAATGCGGTTTTTGAAAAATCATGATCTCTTAAAAATTTCTCATCTGCCTCATCTGACAGACCGCTTTCTTTTCTCTGCATGATATTATTTAACTCTCTGAATTCGGCTATAAGCTCATCTAAATCATTATTTTTCTCAAGAAACGATCTCCCCTCTGACTGAATTTCATACTCAGCCGTGGATATCATCTGCATACAGAGCTTTAATTCTCCGTATATATCCGAAGTTTCCATCAGCAGATCAGGCTTTTTTTTGAGGCCTTCCATAAAATATTTTCTGGCGCCCTCCGGATCCTTAGCCCGGAAAAATCCGGCAATCCTGTCTTTCATTTCCGCAGTCTCTTTTTTCTCTCCCATCATGGCGACCTTGCATTCTTTTACCTTCAGCTTATGCCTTCTGATAAAAACAAGGAGCAGTACTTCTGACAGAAATCCATATACCCTTTTTGCATATCCGTCGTATTTACCGGGATCTATACGTTTTTCCAGCTCAAATAAAATATCAAAAAGCCATGAAGCGTATTCGTCAAAAATATCTGTATGACAGATGAAGATATTTCCGAAATAGGTTCTGCAATCATGAACTACCGCTTCATATTCGGTGTAGTCCTCAGGGTGTCTTTCTTTCACAACCTCCGCAAGAGCATCCAGATCCCGGGCATTGTGATCTACTGAAAAGGCATCATAATAGCTGTAATTAAGCTTTATAAGCTTGGTTGAGATAATATCAAACGGCTTATTTTCACCAATAGTATCCAGTATTTCCTTTTCATTCCAGAGATGACCCTCATCATTCATGAGGTATCTCCGGTAATGGCAA
>JAIKZC010000527.1 GCA_024682575.1 Lachnospiraceae bacterium
CCTCCGCTATTTGCAGTATCAAAAATAATTCCCTTTTCAAGATCGCTTCGAAGAAGAATCGGAACCGGTGCTGCATTTTCAACGTTTGCATCCACCGCCTTTAATCTTTCAAACTCATCAGCCGTAACTATCAGAGAATATGGCAAAAATGGATTTTCTTTTACCAGCTTTGCATTTTCTTTTTGACTTCTTCCATTCTTTTTAAGCCATTTCATTCCAAAGAAGGTGTTGACGCCTGCCACATCAAACAGCTTACTAATACTGTCCGGAAGCTCTGACACTCTTCCATCCCGGTACATAGTAAGCTCATTCTTAAGTTTTTTCTCAGAATCTTCAAGCTTTCTTATATCTGCTCCCTGAATCTCAAGTTTTGCATCAAAGGCATGTAATATTTCTTCCGTATCAAATATGTTCTTCTCAGAGAAATGAATATAGGATAATATATCTTTTCTTTCATCGATCTGCCTTTTATAGTCTTCAACCTTTTCTTCAGAATTTTGCAGATCATGTTCCAATGAATTATGCCTGATTCTGGCAGAAGAAATATCACTTTCCAGCTTCCTGTCGAGCCGTTCCCTTTTTTCCTGCTCCTCCTTTTCCTTCTTTTTGGTCCGGATGGCATCAGTTAGTTTTTTCTGTAATTCCGACTCTTCTATCTTCAGAAATCCCTGCTCATATTCTCCTATGATATTTCTGCAATATTGACATTTAAATCTTTTGTTATATTCTTCTTCAAGATCATCAAAAGAACTGATATCACTCTCCAGCTTTCCCAGTTCCCGCTCAAGTTTTGAGAGTTTTTCATCTGTCTCTTTAATGATTTTCTGTTTTTCCGAAAGCTTCCCTTCTAAGCTGTTTATACTGTCATTTTCATCATTTATCCTTTTTTCATTTTCTTCACAGAGGCCATCATATGCCAGGTATAACTTTTCTCCCAGTTCATTTCTCGCCGGGCCAAGATCCTCGTCTTTTCTTTTGATCACCTCCAGCTGTGCCACAAGTTCTTCACGCTCAGCATACTCTTTTCGTCTTATCTCCTCCTGACTTCGTGCTTCAATTATGTGCAGCTTTTTCTCAAGAGACTTTATTTCTCTATCAAGTCCGTCAATTTCTATGAATGTAATTTCCCTATTGCGCTCTGCTTCTTCTATCTGCCTTATAATTTCCTGGATCTCCGATGAAAATTTCTCATATTTTATGTATTTTATATTTTCACGTTTTTCATCCTCGGATTCCTTTAAGGCATTAATCTCTTCTTCTGCATAAGATGACAATTCCACCATCTTTTTATAAAAAGTCTTTAACTTATTCTTTTTATCTAAAGTCTTCTTTACGTTATCATCTGCTACCTGAGCCATCCGTTTAATGCTCTGTATTTCTCCGTCATCTTCAGATGAAACAAGCCTTTCAAATAAGGCAATATCTTCTTTTCTTTTTATCTTGTCCGCATTCTGATAACACTGTCTCGCATGGCTTGCCATATTTTTGCCAAAGTTCATAATCCTGCTTCCTTCAGGATCAAGCTTCTTTTCCACCGCTTCCAGAAACCATTTTTCTGTAAGCCCTTTTTCGTCCTTACAGTCAGAGAAAAGATCTATAAGTCCGCCTTCCTTGAGATTGACTTTCTTTATTATGTTTTCCCACTCACGATAATCGATCTTGTATTCTCTGAGTTTGTCAAAATACTGACGCTGCTGAACTCCATGGTTCATATCATAATAATAGAAATCCGAATGGCTTTCCTTTTTCAGTTCCTCAAACAACTGTCTGCACACCGAGAAGTTTTTCAGGTTCATTTCATTTTTGGTTTTTTCAACCACCGGAAGGTGATTTATATCCCGCCTGCATTCATTTTTATAAATGCTTATTACAGATATAATCTCCAGATCATCCTTCTGCTCGCCCTCTGTCCCGGTTTCTTCGATACTTCGCCTTATCATGAAGCCGTTCATCAGCTTTCCGGCACCATTGTCCAAAAGCCATTCAATCAGAATAAATGAAGGCTTTGTACCTGTAAAATATCCCGCAAAAATCCTGTCACCGGCATTCCGATACTTCTTATGTACAAACGGAGCTGTCAGCATCTGTACCAGCACAGACTTTCCCCCTCCGTTCTGCAAAGACAGTAGTGTATTTACACCATTCATATTCAGCGTCTCATCGTTTATTCTTATACCACCATTGTTATAGCTTATATTTATCAGCCTTATAGCGTTAATGGTCCCCATTTATTCCTCCGAATCTATTTTCTCTGAATTATCACGCTCCGGTTTTTCCAGCTTGTCATGAACTAATTCTTCTGTATCAGTTTTTTCAAACTCCCGGTTCTCCGCAAAAACCCGCTCAACTCTCTTAAAGTTTTTCTCATTGAGAATATCCCAGTCCATAAAATTGTCCAGCCTCGGTGTGGTAATTACCGTATCGTCTCTTTCAAGATATTCAACAAGACCTTGCTTTTGTAAAAAGAGCAAAATATTATTAAGAAATCCCTCTTTAGTCGTCTTAGCCCTTTTCCCGTTTTCATCAGACCTAAGCGACTCATATGCCGCCTGCATGTCCGTAAATGCCAGCCCTTCACGAAGTTCATCTTCTTCCTTCATCCTTGAGCAGCCTTCTTTTAGCCTCTCGGAAATACTGTTCTGCAGCTCTCCCACTCGCATGAAGTCTCTTGTTCTGCTGCTGGATCCCTGTCCATCATAAAACTCAGTCAAAAGGACAAGAATGACGAACTGCGCAAGGTAATAATCTTTGTCCGTGGCGCCGGATTTACACAGGTATTGCTTCAATTCGGTCTTGGTAAATCCCAGACAATAGTTGTCCTCATGCGGGATAAGATAGACCACATTGCCATATCGCTCTATCCTGCTATCTGCTACTTCTCCCTGCAATTTCACCAGATTTTGTATCTCTTCATTTTCAACATATAGCTTATAAAGTCTCTCATTATTCTCTGCGCTCAGTTCATGAAACTTTATCAAATGATAAAAAATCTCCTGGCATCCCTTTACCTGATCTATTTCATACGACATTATTTTTCTCCCCACCTATACTTATCTCAACTTCTGAGCAGCGAATGGTTTTTCTATTTCCATCTTCATCAATCACATCATCAAACGAAATTTTCTTATCGCCGCGTTTTCTGACATAAACCCATTTTATATCGCGCCCATTATCTGCCTCATCCAATATCTCAAGCAGCATGACATTTGCTTCAAACACTTCGCCATTATTAAAATAGCTGCCGGCCCTTTCTTCCCTTAGCTTTTTTATATCAAGTTCCGAAGCCTTGATGAGCTCAACCATAACTTCTTTGAATATGTCAATCGACGGAATCAGCCTTTTTATATTTTCAGGATCATTTTCCAGTTGCTTTTTCATATCGGAAAGCGAAGCCTTCCCTTTAGCGATGACCATATCAAATATAAAACTCATGCACCCTTTATACTTCGCCCGCTTCTCAGCCCTGAGTCTCTCCTGTTCTTCCTCCCACTTTGCCTCATCAAACTCGATATCAAAAGTCTCTTCTGTCTCTTTTCTTTTCCCAAAAGGTCTTTGCGCCTGCAAAGCTCTTGAAGGATCATATATCTTGTCAATGTTTTTCCTGAACAAAGGAGTTAAAAACAGATCGAAGTTTTCCAGCGCCTTAGGATTATCCAAAACGCGATCATAAACCTCTTTTTTCAACAAAAACCGCTTTATCATCGATGCCCTTGATATGTTTTCAAGTTCTTCGGAATAAAGATCCTTAAGATCAAAGTAACTGTTTAACACTCTCTGATGTTCGTCAAGTACATGATCCAGGTACTCTCCTATAATCCCTAAGTTCCTTATTTTCTCACGTTCATCATCATCAAGTTCGCGGGAGTTAATTCTCACATCTTCAAGCTCAGCTTTTCTGTTCTCAACCATTACACGGTACGCTTCAAATTTCGGTCTTGAATCTGAAATTGAATCAAGCTGTGAATGAAGTATCTCCTCATACTCTGTCACCGAATAGTCAAGTGCATTTCTCCTGATACGTCTCATGGCTTCTCTGGCCCTTTGAACCTGTATACGAAGCTCATTAAATATTCCCTTTATGTCATCTACAGCCTTATCATAACTTTGCTTTTCCAGGTGCATCTGAAACAAAAGCTCCCTTATAGTAAGTCTCATATTGCTTTCAATCTCCAGCGTTGAAAGCAGCAAATTATAGCCATCCTCTGTAAGATGATAAGATGTTCGCTTCACATCTCCGCCAAGATACACAACTTCATTAACCACATACCGGATCGCATTTATCCTATACGCCCTCTGATCATAATCATATCCATCAAAAGTCATCAACACGCCTTCATTACTGAGAACCGTGTTAATTATAAAACTTGCAAGCTCACTACATTCATCGAAGGTCCAACCCTTTTCCGGCCAGTATTCAGATATGGAATCCAGATACGCTGCTATATCATCCATTGTGCATGGGCTTTCACGGAGAGAATTCTCCATTAGAAAAAGAAGTACAGAAAAAGTGATATTTATCTGCTCATCTGATTTTTTCAGACCAAATTTATTCCATGTGGTCTTCTGGACTATATTCTGCACCAGAACAGCATATAGTCCCACATTTTTCATTCTCTTTGTAAAACTCCCCAAAAAATCATATTTCATAGTCTTTATAATCCCTGACAGACAAAATCTCCTGCGGCACATATTTTCCTGCCTCAAGTATTGTCTCCATCTTCTTTATATCATCCTCTTCAAAATATTCGAAGAAAAACTCCCCCTTGCATTTTACCTGCCCCGCCTTCATTTGCGGCAACTTATCTATCTCATCCCCGGCCTTGGTTTTATTCAGCATCTCTTTGTAGTAAGGCACAAAAGGCGCAATTTTTACATGATCTTTTACCCGTTCGGAAAAGCTCTCATAAATCCCGATTCCTTCATAGTCAATATCCCCTGCGTAGTAAAAATGGTTTCCTTCTGCTGACATATAGGGTTCTGCCAAAAGCTCAAAATCAGAGAATGCCCTTGATACTCTTTTCCCGCCACCATAGATCAATGTTCCGATTCTCAGCCCGAAAATACGCTCTGCACCTGTCTCTATAGAATACTTTCTCATTCCATAAAACGGATCCAGATTTTCCAATATCAGAATATTCTGTGGTACCTCTTTGGTAATAGTATAGTAAGCAAGCGGTTCAGCGGTAAGATAATAGTTGAGCATTTCAGAACTGATACCGCAATGCTTTAAAATTTCTCCGGCTGATATTTCTCCATCCTTCTTACCTAAAAGAAATTTTTCTCTTCCCCATATCTCAAAGCT
>JAIKZC010000529.1 GCA_024682575.1 Lachnospiraceae bacterium
CGTTATACGACAAGGAAGAAAACAATCTTATTCAGCTAAAGCAATGGTGGGAGGTCATGAAGAGCGTATATCCGGCTGACATGAGAGACCCGCTTGCAGGACAGTATTTGTTTTATGCAGTAGATCAGCTTGAGGGACAGGATGAAAAAATGGCATTCATGCAGAATGTTTCGCACGAAATTCATAAATACGTTGAAAACCATGATGTAAACGAACTTCCCTATCTCAGTACCTGCATCAGAGAGGTGATTTGGGGTGAGCAGACAGGCGGAACTTAAGGCTATAGGCTGTATACTTTATAACAATAATGTTATCGGGAAATGTTCCTGGTTATCAGCAGAGATGTTTACGGATGACCTATCAAGACTGATATTTCAAAAGTCTATAAAGCTTCTAAGGGAGAATAAAAAGGTCTCATATCAGACACTGGCGACGGCATGCGCGGATAAGATCGACAAGTTCGAACTTGAAAAAATCCTGGCAAGCTGTGTCCAGAGTATAGGATATGCGGATGAGATAGGTGAATATGCTGCAGATATTTTTGAAGACTACCGGGCTGGACAGTACGGAGCGTTTCTGAAACAGATGAACGGAGAAAAGATCAGCTCCGCAAACATCAGCAGGATACTTAGAGATACCAGTAGCCTTGTGGAACGGCTTCAGGTAGATGATGGCGATGAGACCATGTCATCCGGAAGACTTATCGAAGAATACCGGGATAAAAGATTTACTCCTGACAGAAATAAATATATTTATTTAGGTTTCCCGAACCTCGACGAATATGTTGGAGGGCTTGAAGGTGGGGATATGGCTGTAATAGCGGCACGTCCCGGCGTCGGAAAGTCCGCATTATCAGTACAGCTCATTACGAACTTTTGCATGAAGGGAATGAGAGTGGGATATTTCAATCTTGAAATGCCCTCAGGACAGATATATGACAGGTTCATTTGTCATTTATCCGGAATAGAATTGAACCGCATAAGGACAGCAACATCCTTCAAGCCGGGTGAGGAGGAGATGTATGAGAGCGCGAATAAAACTTTCGAGGATATGAAACTTGAACTGGTAAATGGCAAGAATAAGATCGGTGATATCAGGTATTGTTGCCGCTACAAAAAATATGACATTGTGATCATCGACTATCTGCAGCTTGTCCGAGCCGAGACACAATATAAGAGCAGACGGGAGGAAGTTGGCGAGATATCTAAGAGCGTGAAACAGATAGCAATGGAGAACAAAATTCCGGTCATAGTATTATCGCAGCTTAACCGCGTAAATGATGAAACTAAGGAGCCGAGTATGTCGGATCTGAGGGAGTCCGGAGACATTGAACAGGATGCTTCCGTCATAATTATGCTTTGGAATAAAAACAAAGACAGAACGGAAAAAGGCGTCAAGGTCGAAAAGAACCGTCAGGGCAAGACCGGAACCGGATTAATGAATTTTGACGGATGTCGCATGAGATTCACTGAGGTCGATACGAAACGCTCTCAGACTGTTAAGGCTGGGTTTAAGGACGTTGTTGATGATGACTGTCCATTTACCTGAAGGAGGTGACCAGAATGGATGATGCATGGTGGGATGAGACCACGAAGATATTCACGGCAATAGCAGGGAAATATAACAAGACACCATACCAGGGGTATGCTTACCATTACGCAATGGCATGTCTTGATGACCTTCAGGAGATACAGAAGATAAAAGAGCAAAAAGAGCATTGCGAAAAGATCCGGAAGATATCTGAGGAAATCTGGACGCTTTACAAGACAAGGCGAAATATGATGTTTCAATAATCTGGAGGCGGTATGGAAGGAGAGTATATCAGTAAACGGGAAGTCATGAAATTCCTGCAGGTGACACAGGCTTTATGGATTGCAACCTGCGGTGAGCGAAAAGGAGCTGAGGCAATTACTAAGATGCTTTCGCTTTTGATAAAGTGGGTTGATGACCTGGAAGGGGTGAGGCTTGATGAACATCGATATCAGGATTTCCGTGGAGTCTGAAAGCAACCGGATAAAGGCGAACACGAGGGTCAGATATTCATTAGGCACAGAGATTAAAGGTAGCTACAGAAAAAAAGACTACTCTGTGCGAATATCCGACTGTAACTGCAACCGTGCGGTGCTTGAAGGACTTTATGATGCACTGTTAAGGATAAAGGGCAGCGGTCACGCCATAAACCTTTCGTGTCCTTCATGGTTCATAGTCAATTCCATCAGGACGGGGCTCATCCTCAGATGGGCTCATAACGGTCACAGGAATTTCAGGGGAAAGGACGTGGCGCATACAGATCTTTGGATAAAAATAACGCCGTTGATCCTCGACAAGTGCGGAAGACAAATCCGAGCTTCCTACTCCAGAAATACCCCTCTTTAGAGGAACTACCAAGTAAAGGGGGTAATTATGAGCAAGAGGTCAAGAGCGTGTGAATTTTCGCCTGCAGAGCGCATCAAAATCTATGAACGGCAGCGGGGGCAGTGTCTTTTCTGTCTCATGGGCTACGAAATGGACGGAGCGGAGCCTTACGAGCTATCGTTGCATGAAATGATGCATGTGGTCCCACGTTCTCATGGGGGCTTAGGCATAGAACAGAATGGAATTCTGGGATGCATTTATCATCATCGAATGTTGGACAATGGTTCCAATGGAAAACGGCAGGAAATGCTTGAAATCTGCAGGGAATACTTGAAAAGGGCTTATCCTGGTTATGATTTCGGCAATGTTATATATAAAAAAGGTGTTTAGCCCGGAACACATGGATATACCGCACGAAGGGCATGACCCGGCGGCAATGGCGCCCCAAACGTAAAGTCGCCGGGATATTAGGAGAAGAGCATGGAGAATATAAGACCGGTAATAGCGGCAATTATCATTGGAGTGCTCCTGGCGCTCTATCAGACGCTGGGAAGGTAAGGATATTGGAATGATAACAGTAAAAAAGGTTATATTTGAGACCCTAGAGGAACTTATTAAGAAAAAGGACGCGGCAGCGGTTGGCGATATTGTCCTAGTGGCAGAAGAGGAGCTTCCGTTCCCAGATAGTGTTCCTTATGTAGTAGCGCAGACCGGAGACAATCTTATTGTTGTAAGAAAAAATATAATGTCTGATCGCCGTCCTATGAAGTTAAAAAACTTTGACCTGAGTACGTGGCTCAATAGAGATCTTAGGAATGGAATATTGGCAAACCTTTCGGCAAATCTTCGAGATAGAGTAGGGGATGTTAAGCTTCTTTCAATCGGGGAAGTTTACGGAAATACTTCGATCGGACCAGTATTAGAGGGTGAACAGTTTGAATGGTTTAAGGATCCGATTAACAGAATTGCAAGAACGGAAGACGATAGCGTGTACTCGGGAATCTATTGGCTTCGGGATAGAGTGTTGTTTTCGAACATCGCTCTTGTCGATAACTCTGGATTATGTACTTTTACCAACACGTTAAGTGCGCATTTGGGTGTACGTCCGACTTTCGGAATCATTGATGACGGTGACGGCGATAAAAGATGAGGGGGTAAGAGATGGAAGACGTAATTGTAGGATTGGAGAAAAACCGGCATTTCTTTTAAGTTAAAGAGAGGAAGATAATGGATAAAGAGAGAATCAAAAAAGAAGCTGAACAGTTTGTTAATCAAAGCAGCGGTTATTTACATAGCGAAATGAAGGATGGGAAAGCACCGATGCTTGTTATGAGTGGATCATTTCTGGCCAATCTTTGGCAAATCTCGGGCATGGTGAACAGAATATCAGAGCTAAGACATATGACTTTTAAGAATACATTGGAAGCGATAGAAGGTTTGCACATATATGGCTATAAAAGGGTAATGCACGAGCTTGCCGGTGAAAAATTCGATTATATGGAAGGCCAGGATACACTAGAGGAATGGAAGAAAGAAGAAAAGAAAAAGATCGTAAAAGAAGCCAATGTCAATAATATGACTTTATCTTTCAAAATACTTGAATTAGAGAAGCAAAAAACATCCCTTAATAATCAGCTTGTGGATGTAAAAAAAGACTTTGAAAAGAAGATCAGAACTAAGAATGCTGAAATTGACAAGCTGAATAAGCAAATATTAGGCATGGAGCATAGGCTTAAGGAAATGGAAAAAGCAAATATGTTTGGAGAAGCAGGTAAGAATGATAGATAAAAAACCACCAGTAGAATTGCGTTCAAAACAAGCTGCGCTTACATTTGCAGATTAAGTTAAATCATTTGAGTTGAATTTGAGTTGGATTTGAGTTATTTGAGTTGAATTTGAGTTGGATTCAAACCTTTTAAGTTAACAGGCATTAGGGCTTATGATCCCTTTACAGACACTTATAGTACAGGGTATTGGGTGTAGGATAGTCAAGGCTACTGGTACCCTGTACGGAGAGATTGAGAAAGCCTATGAAATTGCAGGAGAACAGTTATGATAATTGCACATCCAAACTTAAATTTTTACTGGCATAATCCAAACAGAGGGTTATGCGGACAGTTGGAAAATTTGCCGGAGATAGAGCACAAAAAGTATGGTTACAACCTGCTGGGAGGGCAAAAGGTTTATTTTATTGGTTACATAATCGGCGGAGCACCTTACGCATATGATGTAAATATAATCAAAGCAGACGAAGGCGGTGTAACAATAACTAACTGGGGTTGGGATGAAAACAGCCGTAATGTAAGTGGTGATCCAATAAAAAACTGCTTTGCGGATTTCATGCAAGAGGACGGTACAGCGTTGTTGCCTTGGTATACAACGGATAAAAAGACTGGTGAAAATGTAGCGCTGGATATCCAGCCTTGCGAGATATTAAAAGACAAACTAACCATGCGGGATTTGTTAAGTGGTAGCAAGGAGTACTATACAGACAGATACGGCACTGGAATATGGTGGTGTCATGGAGGATGGCGTTATAGAGTAAGCAGATATGACGAAAACTTGCGAAATTTTACTAAGCTGGGGCAGCTCACATTGGAGGACGTAGTAAAAGGTTCATGACAATAGGGAATAGAATACTTGAATTGCTGGAAGAAAGAAACATGAGTCAGCGCGAGCTGGCTGAAAAGGTCGGTGTTACAGAAGTTTCAATGTCACGCTACATAAACAGTAGAAGAATTCCGAGGGCTGCTGTTCTTTCGAACATTGCAAAAGTGTTTCACGTCAGTACCGATTATCTGTTAGGCATAGAAAAGCCGGAGAGCAGAGAAGAAGGTTATATTGAGCTAAAAAGCACGCTTATGCAGAACTTGCCGAAACTGACCTGGAAGCAGAAAAAGAACTTGATCCACGCAATCCTAGAAGAGAGCGAAGAAAATTAAATCGAATTCGAGTTAACTTTGAGTTAGATTTGAGTTAAAAAGGTGGAAGAATGACAAACGAAAGAATGTTAAGGCATATAAAATTCATGCGAAGTGGCGTTAAAGCAGCACTTACTCACATGGAAAACAAAAAGGAATTGAACAAGTCAGATATAGAGGATTTAGAGACTTACCAAGACCAGTTAGAAGCCTTAAATATGGCAATCTCATTGTTAAGGCAGATATTAGAGAGAACTAAATACGAATATCATACAGAACACACTGATTGCATCTGGTATCACGATGGCAAAGGCAAATGTCCTGTTACATGCAGCCAATATCGTGACGGATGGAACGATGCTATGGACTACATCTATAAAAATGGCGAGGGATACCAACCATATAAGAGAAAGTGAGGTAGAAGAATGATAACTGAGAAAAAAGTAAAAGAATTAAGTAAGAGCATAAAAGAACTTGAAAGACTAAAGATAAGCATGACGCGCGGCAATTTTGCAGTTGTCCAAGTAGAAACAGAAATACTCCGGAATGATCTTGAGGAGTTTGT
>JAIKZC010000001.1 GCA_024682575.1 Lachnospiraceae bacterium
TTAGCGGATTTATTACAGTAGCAGCTATGCTCTCGATGTTTGCCGGGATGATTCTTTCGGTCATTATATCTAAGGATAGACAGGAATTTGAATTTAAATTGATTGAAGCAGAACGGTATATAAATTCATTTTTATTGAAATGATAACGATGTAAAAGGCGTTTATTTATTTAATGGATTATTTCACGAGGCGACAATTATGAGGATAAGAACATCACAGGACAGCTTTAGGGCACTGAGAGAAAGTGACTCTTACTATGTAGATAAATCCATAATGATCAAAGAATTCCTGATCGATAAATTTGAGCGGGCTGTTTTATTTGCCAGACCGAGGAGGTTTGGAAAGACACTTACGATGACCATGTTCAGGGATTTCCTTGACATAGATCAGGATAGCAGGGAGATATTTAAGAACCTTGAGATAATGAATTATACAGATCTGGTTAAAAGAACTGTCAGGAGATAGTTACGGGCAGATAGTAAAAAATCTCAGGAACATTGCGTCGAATGTCTGTAAAAAATATAGTTATTAATTTCAGAGTGATGCTGTAGACGGGGCAGATAAAGAATTATTGGATGATCTGCGCCAGCGTAAACAGGGAAGAGTTGAGCCGGAAGAGTTTTTGGATCTGCTGACAAGAATGTTGTATATGCATCATAACAAAAAGGTATTTGTCATAATTGATGAATATGATGTACCAATGGCAAAAACTGTATCCACTCAGGCATATGAATAAACCAGAAGTATGACTGAGCGTATGCTGCGTTATTTTGTAACAGTTCCTAAGGCATTTGAAAAAAACTTTTTGCCTCATAAAGCGTCTTTTAACGTGGTCAAAAAGTTTTTTCAAAGCATAAATCCGTGATGAGTGCAGACAGCAGATGCTCATAACACCTTCGGAATCTCATTGTTTATGGCATCCTGCATGATAGCTTCAGGATCTGCACCGGCGATGTCAAGACCGGCTGCTTTTAAAAGCCTGACATTTTTGATGCCGTAGAGTGCTTCTGCAAGGGATTTAACATATCCAAATCCATATTCATAAGGCACATAGCTGCCGCCTGCAGTTGTAACATAGTAAAGACTGTCTGCCCTGCATAATCCGACAGGAAACCCGTCATCAGTATATTTGAAAGTTATTCCTACAACGTTTATTATTTCTAAATACTGCTTAAGCGAAGCAGGGAATGAGAGATCCCAATAGGGGGCGGCAATGACGATTTTATCAGCTTCTGCAAACTGTCTGGCGAGTTCAAACATAGGATCCGAAAAGGCTCCTTTTGCAGTGAGGGCAGATCTCTTATTAATAAAATTTTCATCAGCTTTTGGCAGATCAATTTCTTCAAGCTTTAATTCCACATGATCGTCATTGAGTTTTTCTAAAAGGCTGTCAGCTAATTTTTTTGTTCTTGATCCTTCACGGACACAGGAATTGATAAATAATATCATAAATTATCCCCCGGCTTACATGCATGAAAGTCTACTTGTCAATATTTCAGTTTCCGTTTAAAATTGAACATATGGTTATAGTGCCAAATGATTCCTACGGATTGTTTCGTGCTTCGCACTCCTACAATCCTCCCGAATATTCGCATTTTCGTGTGGCTTCGCCCCACTTCATGCTCATATCGTGGCGTGCAATAAATCCATATTCCCACTTACATGCAAGCATGACGTGGGAAATGGCTTTTTGCACTGGAATCATATATTTGATTAATTGTAGCAAATATTAAAAACATAATCAATCATGGGGGGTTTATGAAAACAGTCGTATGCATGGCAACTTACAATGGAATAAAATATATCCGTGAACAGCTCGAATCGATCAGATTACAGACGATATCGCCGGATAAGGTTATCATAAGGGATGATGCGTCAGATGACGGCACGGTAGATTTTATAGAAAAATATATTAAGGATAATGGACTGGCAAATAAATGGTCGCTGGTAAAGGGGGAAAAAAATATCGGATGGAAAGCAAATTTTGGGGAAGTACTGCGGATTGTGATGGATGAGTATGACGCAGAAAAAACGGACCGGTTCCGAAGGGGAATGATCAATGATGATCCTGAAATGCTCATATTGCTTTCCGATCAGGATGATATATGGCTGGAAGACCGTGTAGAACAGACAATCAAAATATTTCATAAAAATGAAAATATGGAGTTGCTTGTTGGAAGCTTTGACTTTATTGATGAAAAGGGTAATAAAACAGAGTTTTCAAAAAATACAGGAATTGTTTTAAGACAGCATTTTGATGGAAAATTTATTCATACAGCAATGCCGGGAGCAGTATATGCAGTTAAGCCGGAACTTCTATCAGATACAAAAAATTATTGGAGACCGGAGCTTCCGCATGATGCGCAGCTTTGGATATTTGCAAAAATGAGGCATTCTCTTTTTACTTATGACAGGGCTATCATAAGTTATAGAAGGCATGGAGAAACTGCTACAGGAAGAGGTCTTACAACAGAAAAATCAAAATTAAAAGATTTAAGTCAAGAAAAAGAAGAAATTAAACTTGCAATGGAGTATAATAAAAAGAGTAGTATTTTAAGCCGGCTGGAAACTGAGATTTTATTGAGAGTAGAAAAATATACACTTGCAAGAGAAAGACTTTTAAAAAGAAAAAGCTTTCCGGCAGCTATACAGGCGATGCAATATATTGATAATTACAGATCATTCAGAACTTTTATGGGTGATATCTATTTTTGTATTCCGGAAGCTTTCAGATTTTTTAAGCTAAAGGGAAAACAATTCTGATCCATACTCTTGAAGGCTGAAATTGGGGGATTTTAATGAGGAGAATATTAGTGATAAACACTGTGAAATTCTATCGACAGGGAATTTCATCGGTGATTATGAACTATTACAGGTTCTTAAACCTTGATAAATATCATATAGATTTTGTTGCAAATGAATATATCGATCCGTCTTTTAAGAATGAGATAGAAGAAAGGGGCGGGAAGATATTTGTATTAAACAGGAATAAAACATTTTCATATTTTAGAAATTTAACGGCAATAATAAAAGATAATAAATATGATATAGTTCATGTACATGGAAATTCGGCTACGATGGCAGTTGAGCTTACAGCAGCAAAATATGCAGGATGCAGCATAAGGATAGCACACAGTCATAATACCACATGCATGCATATGAAGGCACACAGGCTCTTAAAACCTCTTTTCGACAGAATGTGTACTGAACAGCTGGCGTGCTCTGAAGATGCCGGAAAATGGCTTTTTTCAAAGAAAAGATTTACGGTGATAAATAATTCAATGGACCCTGATAATTACAGATTCGACATGGTAAAAAGATCCCTTATACGTCATAAGCTCAAAATAGATGAATGGGAGCTTTTGATAGGAAATGTCGGAACCATAGAGTATCAGAAAAATCAGGAATATGCCATAAATCTTCTCCATCGCATAAAAGAGAGAACAGAAAAGAACACAGATTTAAGGTGCAAATTGATATTCCTGGGCAAGGGTCCTGAAGAAAATATAAATAGTCTTAAGGAAGAGGCTAAAAGACTGGGAATTTCTGATAATGTTATTTTTTATGGTGAGACTGATGATATGCAGGGATTTCTGTCAGCAATGGATATTTTTATTTTACCATCGCGTTTTGAAGGTCTTCCGATGTCTTTGCTTGAAGCTGAATATGCAGGCTTGCCCTGTGTAGCCTCTGAGAATGTTACAGAAGAGGCAAAAATTTCTGACCTGACTTATTTTTTGCCTTTAGAGGATAGTTTGGATCTTTGGGCGGATAAACTGATCGAACTTTCGGAAATTGTGCTGAGAGGCACAACAAAAATAAGCAGATCAAAACGTAAAATGCTGATAAAAGAACTTTCGGATAAATATGATATTATAAATTCTGTCTCAAAGCTTGAGCAGGTATATGATGGAGAAATTAAATCCGAGGTTGACACAATCGTCTTAAATAGATAGAATAATGGAGTTATGAAGGATAAAAAGGATATAAAAATATGCTTTGTGGGTTCTTCAGGCGGTCATTTGGCCCACTTATACATGTTAAAACCATTTTGGAAAAAATATGAGAACAGGTTCTGGGTAACTTTTTATAAAGAAGATGTAAAAAATCTTTTAAAAGGTGAAAAGGTTTATCCCTGTTATTACCCGACAAACAGAAGCTTGAAAGCTCTTTTTATTAATACCGGACTAGCGTTTAAGATTCTTTTTAAGGAAAAACCGGATTTGATAATATCTTCAGGAGCTGCGGTAGCCGTACCTTTTTTCTATATAGGAAAAATGCTTGGGTCAAAACTTATTTATATAGAAGTTTTTGATCGGGTTAAGAGACCGACACTTACGGGAAAAATGGTTTACCCTATAGCAGATAAATTTATAGTTCAATGGGAAGAACAGAAAAAGATATATCCAAAGGCAAAAAATTTAGGAAGTATCTTTTGATGAGGACAAGATGATTTTTGTTACAGTGGGAACGCACGAACAACAATTTAACAGGCTAATCAAAAAAATGGATTCGCTTGCTGCAAAAAAAATAATTAAAGAAGAGGTTTTTATACAGACCGGATTCAGTAGTTACGAGCCGAAATGCTGTAAATGGAGCCAGTGGCTTTCGTATGCAGAAATGGAAGAAAAAATTTCAGAAGCACATATAGTAATTACACATGGAGGTCCTTCGAGTTTTATAATGCCTCTGCAGCTTGGAAAAATTCCTATAGTTGTGCCAAGGGCGCATGAATATGATGAACATGTAAATAACCACCAGGTAACTTTTGTTAAATATGTTGCTGATAAAAAGAAAAATATTATTCCAATATACGATGTAGATGATATAGAACTTGCAATT
>JAIKZC010000080.1 GCA_024682575.1 Lachnospiraceae bacterium
TTAAGTTGCTCATCAAAAAATTTCTGATAATCTTCGGTTGCGGTCACCTTAATAATTGGCATTTTATCAGCAAGAATAAAGCTATCCCTGGGGAACCTCTTTACCACTGCCTCTTTAACCGCCTCTTCAGATTTTTGCCCATGATATGGGTATGCCGTATCAAAATAGCAAAAACCTCTGTCCATGAATACATCTGCCATCTTCTTGAACTGTTCAATATCAATTGATGTTGCATCCTCAGGGTTTAACAGAGGCAATCTCATTGTTCCAAAACCAAGTTTTTTAATATTCATAAGATATCTCCTTTATTATAATTATGCATAAAATAAAGGAATTTCTAAAGTAGAAATCTTGTCATTGTGATAGATTTTATTATTGTTTTATGCCAATTCCAAAATATTCAACATTATTTGCTTCATTTCATCTTCTCTGACTATCTCGTTTAACCCGAAAAAATCATCCGTCAAAGAAGACATTATTCCTCTGACATAAACCTGAGCAACAGCATTGGCGCAGACTCTGCATTCATATATATCCTTAAGTTTTGAAGCGATGCCCCAGTTCATATCTTTATATCCCAAGACTTCTTTTATGAACTCATAGCTGATTCTTGCTGCAGTCTTACGATTCAGTTCCTGCCCACTTCCAGAATATAAGATTTCCATCAAATAAAGGCCGAGATCTTCATCGGAAAGGTCTCGACCAGTTTTATTATGATATTTGATTATAAGCTGTTCAAGGAACTCATTATTCTTCATAAGGTCTTAATATAAAAGTCTTATTGTCACAGGCAAAAAGACCATCAATTTGAATTTCACCATTAGAAACCATTACTTGTTCGCCTGTGTAAACATCAGTTGCGATATACTTATTCCTAATGTAAGGAGGTTCTAATCCGGAGTTTGCATAAATTTCTTTGATTTTTTCAAAAGAAATACTGTATTTACCGTCTTTGTCGGAATCACTAACATTAATAAAACTAATTGCAATTTGATCATCTATCATAGGTTTAGCAAGGATATCAACTCTATCTGTATCTCTGATATATTCCTTGGCAGGCTCATCCTTGGCCAGGCTTGAATACACTCTTTTAGCCTGTATTCCAAGATCATCCTGATTGATTGCTATGAGCATCTTATTAGCAATAATCTTATAGATGTCATCGCCCTTCTCAACTCTTCTAAGGTCCAGACTTAGCATCAATGGAGAATTCATCATGCACCACATGGCCATATGCGTCTTGCACTGAGTAAGGTTCAGACCAGCCATTCCAATCATGAGAAGATCAGGGTCATTCCAGCCTCTTCCAAGCCCGGCGAATTCATCCATTATAACGCACTTATTATACTGACTCGTAACACCTGCTGTGTAATCAGAAATCCAGTCACCATGGCCATTATCGCCATCGCTTCCGACTCTAAATGTTATATCATTTAGAATTCTCCAGGAATCGCACACTTTATAGGCCCAGTTTTGCGGCTGTGTCTTGCCCCATTCGCAGGCCGAATAATAGATGTCTCTATCAGGTGCAATCTTTTTAAGTTCCTTTAACAACCTGGCATATGAATTAAGGACATTTTCCTGCCTTCTGTGGTTCATAAGGCGTATTTTATTTACGCCTTCCTTTAATTGCAAGGAGATCACATCAGACCAGTGAAAAGAACTGTCTAAGCCATTCTCCGAAACCGGGCTATCATAAACAATATCATCTCCCACTGCAATTTGAAGCCAAAACCCGATTCCTTCTTCTCTTCCTGCAAGATACTCAAATGAAAAATCAAAAGTAGTCTCAGCCTCTGAACAATATTCAAATACAAGTTCGCTGCTTCGAATGCCTACAGGAGATGCTTCAGGGCCTGTACCGTCAATAGTTCCGATAAAACTGACATAATCGCCTGTTGTCTTTGCTAAATCTCCGATGATCAAACCCTCAGAAACTGCATTTATAATCCTATTCCCAATCTTAACTGCTCTTATGCAAGGTGTATAAACAAATCCGGCATTTTCAGCACTGGAAAAAGTAGCATTATCAAAAGGGTAATAGCAATTATCAACCTTTAAAAAATCTACGTTCCAATCAATATAGCTACGGGCATCAATATCCTCGAAACCACAAGTACCAACCTTTGCTCCGGCGCAAAGATTGGTACCTATGTCATTATACATACCATATTTAAGCCCTTTTGAGTGAATATAATCAGATAGTTCCTTAAAGCCTCCCGGAAACTTAATCTCTTCATTTGAAAGTTTGCCGGAAACTCGTTCGGATTTATAACAGCCGTCATCAAGC
>JAIKZC010000090.1 GCA_024682575.1 Lachnospiraceae bacterium
ACTATAAGAAGAGCACCTGAATGGATGCAGCATGTGGGACTGGAGTGGCTGTTCAGGCTTTTTCAGGATCCGAAAAGGCTTATTAGACGTTATTTGGTTACAAATTTGAAATTTATGTACTACTTAACTATGAAAAAGAAGTGATTGTCGGAGGTTATAGATGATTTTTAGGAAACGCTCTGTAAGAAGAGGCGTAATGTTTATATTGGACTGCATCTCATTGCTGATATCCTTTGTGATCGCCTGGCATATAAGGTTTGGATCTATGGATGAGCTCTTCAATTCGGAAAGATATAGGGATTCATATTCAATGATCCTGTCGGTAATGATCATTCTTTATGCTTTTGTATTTGTATTTGCGGATGGACATCACCCGGCAATAATGCAGCAGGGAAGGTTTATGAAGTTCGTAAGTGTGCTTGAGAACCAGATATTACTGCTATCACTGCTTGTCCTTGTTATGTATCTTACTTATCAAAGTACAGAGGCTTCACGATATGTTGTGGGCTATATGTTCCTTATTAATACCTTTCTTGACTATCTGATAAGGTCTCTATACAGCTGGTGGCTCATAGAAGTAAAAGGAACAGGTTATAATGCAGTAAATCTTATGCTTTTGACACTTTCGGACAGGGCAGAGAAAATAGTTGAAAACTTTACAAATTCTCCGGAACTTCTTACACAGATATCATGTATAACCATTATAGATAAAGATATGGTTGGAGAAAAAATTGCCGGAATACCTGTAGTAGGAAATTCTAAAAACTACGTTAATACTCATAGGGAAAATGTGTATGATGAGGTAATGATAGACCTGCCTTACGAATATCCTGTAGAACTCAAAAAAATGATCTCAAGATTTGAGGATATGGGTGTAGTCGCAAATCTCAGTATAGAAGTATTTAATAAAGAAGCTTCCATTAAACATATTAGAAAGCTGGGAGATTATCATGTAGTATCATTTGCAGAAAATGAGCCGGATTCCGCATCATTGCTTGTAAAAAGGATAATGGATGTATGCGGTGCCGTAGTCGGGCTTATCATATGTGCTATTGCATTGATCTTTGTGGGACCGATAATAAAGATAACATCTCCGGGACCGCTCTTTTTCTCACAGACTCGAATCGGTATAAATGGAAGACGATTCAAGATGTATAAATTGAGATCGATGTATGCAGATGCCGAGAAACGTAAAAAAGAGCTTATGGCTCAAAATGAAATGAATGGTCTGATGTTCAAGATGGAGAATGATCCGAGAATAACACCTATAGGCAAATTCATTCGAAAGACCTCAATTGACGAGCTTCCTCAGTTCTTCAATGTGCTTATGGGAGATATGTCACTTGTTGGAACAAGACCTCCGACGGAGGATGAGTATCTTCAATATAAAAATTATCATATGAGAAGACTTTCGATAAAGCCGGGTATCACAGGAATGTGGCAGGTATCGGGAAGATCAGATATCAAAGATTTCGAAGAGGTAGTAAGACTTGACCTTGAATACATAGATAACTGGTCAATACTCCTTGATATAAGAATTCTTTTTCAGACTGTATGGATGGTTATATTTGGAAGAGGTGCAAAATAAAAAACTATTGCCTGTATTAGTCAGAATATTTTTTAAAAGCGAAACGAGCGGACTGGAGGATCCGCTCGTTTCATTAAGGAGAGTATTTGTTGGCTTTTTCAAACCAACAGAAGGGGAAAATATCTATAAGCTACTTGTAATCTAATTTGTATACAAGAATGAATGGCGTTTCTTATCTGCAATTCATCTTGTGTAAGTAAATATTACCAATCAAATATGACTAAGTAATGAACGTGTCCTAAAATAAAAATAAAAAGAATTAAGGTCATCTGAAAAAGTTCTGACAATTTACTATTTAATTAAATAAGTAGAAATAAAATAATGGCGAAGTGCTTAATATATGCACTTCGCCATTGTTTGCATTAGTGAAAAATAAATTATTCCTTACAGCAGGAGCAGCAATCACTTGCATTTTTCTGCTCAGCCACATTTTTTAAGACTGTCATGATAGGATCGAGGAAGTCAAAATTAAAGTTTTCGATCTCACCATTATCTGCCATTGCAGCAAGCTCCGGAAGAATCGGGATTCTTCCGAGAATATCGAGACCATATTCTTTAGCGATAGAATCAAGATGACTCTTACCGAAGAGCTCTATCTTTTTTCCGCAGTCAGGACACTCGAGATAACTCATGTTTTCGATGATACCGAGAATCGGTATGTTCATCTGTCCTGCCATCTTTACAGCCTTTGCAACTATCATGGAAACAAGATCCTGAGGACTTGTAACAACGATTATTCCTGCGATAGGAAGTGACTGGAAGGTTGTAAGAAGGACATCACCTGTTCCGGGAGGCATATCAACGAACATAAAGTCTACTTCGCCCCATACGACTTCCTGCCAGAACTGCTCTACAGCAGAACCAAGGATAGGTCCTCTCCATGCTACAGGATCTGTATCGTTGTCAAGGAGCAGGTTGATAGACATATTTTTGATACCATTAGCTGACTCGATCGGAATAATGCCGTCTTCTGTTCCCATTGCCTTTTCTTTTAAACCGAAAATATGAGGAATAGAAGGACCTGTAATATCTGCATCAAGTATAGCTGTGCTGTATCCCATTCTTGAAGCGCTTATTGCGGAAAGAGCGGTAACCATGGATTTACCGACACCGCCTTTGCCGGAAACTACGGCAATAACTTTCTTTATATTGCTCTTAGGATTCTGAGGTTTAATCATGCTCTTCGGGTCACGTTTTGAACAATTTGAACCGCATGAAGAACAATTACTTGAACATTCTGAACTCATAACTTTTAAATCTCCAATCTTGTATCATTTTAAAACTCATAATAGTATACCACATTTGTAGAATTTATGTTATTATTAAATAAGTAAATTATATCTTATTTGTATTATTCTGCAGACTTTACCAAATATGCTAAAAAATATAAATAATTTTCAGATAATTTACAGAGCGGGATTATAAGAATTAATTATTATTGTTTAGTTAGTGTCGTAAATAATAATATGATACAGGGGGTATCAGGATGATTATTAACTCATTGACAACCGAACAAAGCGATATACTGGGTGAAATCGCTAATATCAGCATGGGAAATTCGGCAACGTCACTTTCGGCTATGTTAAATCATAAAGTTGAAATTACGACACCGAATGTATCTGTCGTTAAGAGAAGCCATGTATTGGATGACTATTCAAAAACCTGTATATTTGTACAGATTCATTATATAAAGGGTCTCACCGGTAATAATGTTCTGGTACTTCAGGAAGATGATGTCAAGATAATGACCGACTTGATGATGGGTGGCCCAGGAAATGTTATGGAGGGAGAGCTTTCAGAACTTCATCTTTCTGCAGCCGCTGAGGCAATGAATCAGATGATGGGCTCTGCAGCGACATCACTTTCATCACTTCTTGGAATTCCTACGGATATCAGTACACCGCAGGTAGATACAGTTGATGTTGAGAGTATAAAGATCTTTGAGAAGATGTTTGAGCATACGGAAGATTATTTTGTAAAGATAGCTTTCAGAATGACTGTAGGGGATCTGATAGACTCAACAATGGTTCATCTCTATCCAATGCATTTTGCGTTAGAAATGATAGATAAATTCAAGTTATCCGGTTCTAATTAAAATGAAAAAAATTAAAAAAATACTTGACATATGCTTCGTATGTGAGTATACTAATAAAGTCGGCTCGAGAGAGCCGGCTTTACATAAGTAAATCGGGGTGTGGCTCAGTTTGGCTAGAGCGCTATCTTAGGGAGGTAGAGGCCGCGTGTTCGAATCACGTCACTCCGACTTGGAGATGCTATTTATAGCATCTCTTTTTATTTTAAATCCAGATCAGTATTCTAATTTAAACAATCTATAACTCATTTTTTTATCATAAAATGCCGATTTAATATAGGAAGAATATATTTTTATAATTCATTGTAAAAATATGATAATATCATAAAATTCATGTCAGATTTATCCAAGTTCATCGTATATATATAATAAAAGCTTTTTTATAAGGGAGCTGTATGAATATGGATGGAAAAATTCGTAAAATTGGACTTAAAGATTTAAAAGAAAAAACCGGAGAACTTGCCAAGGTTAAGCCGGATTTTTCTGAGAAAAGAAAAATTGCGAGAGAAAAAGCAAGGGTGGTAACACCTTATTTTACTATGCTGGATTCCGGAAGAGACATAGTGATCTGGACTAAAAAAAATAAGGGATTCCTTGGTCAACTTCCGAAGCATTTGGGAAAACAGTTACTTGAACTTGAAGGAATGATACAAAAGATGCAGTTTACTGCTGTAGAAAATGGTTTCGATTATAGTGTTAATTATAATGAGTGTTATTTTGCTTCATCAGCAGCATCGAGGCTGGCAGGAGCAATAAATTCCAAAGTTAATTCTATTTTAGCCAATGAAAAAGAGCTTACGAAGCTTATAGGAGTGAAGAGTGTAATGAGTATAAAATCTGAATTACAAAGATTCAGTGGAATTGCGGCAATCTTTATGAAAGATGCAAAGAAGTTCATGTATAATCTCGAAAGAGAATATGCACTTGAAGCACCGGTATTGAAAAAAGATGATGAATAAGAAAATATGTTGTCAATAAGGGGATATCTATGAGAGGGGGGACATTTAATATCTTATATTTACCTTTAAATATGAGAGTTTTTCATAAGAAAATATAAAAAAATATTTTCTGAAAATATAAAAAAACATGGCACATTTTTCTTAGGTCATCGTATATAAGAGTAAGAAAACAGTAAATAATAAATTCAGGAGGTAAAAAAAGGTAAGGTGAACATGTATGACATCAGAATGGAAGGTGGTAGTTGATAGTTTTATTGATATCTTTTCTAACATGGATTTCAGCAGTGGTCCCCTGTTTTACGTAATAGGTATTGTTATTGCAGGCTACTGCTGCCTCGAAGGAATTAAGATATACAAAATGATCCTTTTGGGACTTGGATTCCTGTTTGGCTACAGAGTAGGCTATCTCATTTTTCATTCATTAGGATGGAGCGGAGAGAAGCTCCTCATGGCAGAAGTCTTTTTAGGACTTGTAATCGCAACTCTGGCATATAAAATTTATCTGGCCGGAATTTTTATAGCGGTTTTTCAGTTTGGACAGGTGAATATGCCAATATATGTCGAACAGTTAATCGGAGATGATATCAAAGCACAGTATGGATCTTTTATTGGAAGAATTTTAATAACGATAATATCATTATTGGCAGCCATATTAGTTGCTAAGCTTGCTGTGAATCTAAGCAGAACAATTATTGTTTGCATAACAGCAGTTGTAGGCGGTTTTGCGGTAATCAATTTGTTTGTTCAATTGTTGGATGTTTTTCCATATGAGATTACATTGCCGGCAGCATCATCAGTAATATGGCTAGGAGCAAAGGTATTCCTGTCTATGGCCGGAGTCGGCATACAGGGTACAAAAGATGAAATTTATTAACGAAAGTGAGGAAAAATTATGAGAACACAGAATTTAGCTATTATTGAAACTGGAAAGAAAATCGTGGGAAATCTTCGTTATCCCTATGTCATTGCAGCGGCTGTTACAGCAGCAGTAAATTCTCCAGTGCAGGTTTTTGCAGGTGATACAAGCGGAGGAACAAACACTAGTGGAGTAAATTTCGATGCAGCAGCAAAGCCTGTAGTAAGCCTGATCGATTCAATACTTGGCCCATTGATCAGCGTAGTTGGAGCATTAGCTGCTATATATTGTGTACTTCTTGGTGTAAAGCTTGCTAAGGCAGATGAGCCGCAGGAAAGAGAAAAAGCTAAGATGGCACTCAAAAATGCAATAATTGGTTTCTTCCTTATCTTCATTCTTATTGTAGTTATGAGAATATTACTTCCTCAGCTCAGAAATTGGGTTCAGGTTAATTCGGGCAATGCTACACAGACAACATCAAATTGATAAGTACATTATAAGGAATAATAGAAATTAGAAAATGGGAACGGCTTGAAAGAGCCGTTCCTTTTTTTGCTGCTGAAAAGGCACGGAGTGTCCTGCACTATATGAGTAGGCAGCGAAGCGAATTGTGAGTATCATTGACTGAAAATAAACAGATTATTGTAGATCATGAAGGATAAAATTCATTAAATTTAAGGGGATTATACACAGGCAGGAAAATATGGAACAGATTATTAATATTTTTGAAAAAAATCAGATTCATAGGCAGATTATTGAAGCAAAATCGTATATAAAAATATAAGTGAGATCATGAAGAAAAGTCTTTTATTATGAGCAGACACGAAGCGGATTGCGATTATAATTGATGGTCAGAAATAAAGGAGGATAATTTATGAAAGATAATACAATGTCATATATTAAACAAGAGGATATTTTTTCATTGTTAGCTCAAGTGCAAATAGTTGGAGAAGTAATAGTGCCTGGATTTAATTCTATGGAGTATGGTATTGCAAATAGTCCAAAAGTAGATATGAAAAATCCGGAAAAATCAATTTCCAATATAATTAAGAATGAAAATAAAAAAATCAACAGTATTGTTGCTAATAAAAATTTAACTCCGGACCAAAAAAAACAACAACTTGCTCATGCTATGGTTAATTTGATAAAACCTTTATATGATATCGCAAATCAGTGCCCAAAGCTGGATGAAGATGTTAAAGATGTAGAAAAGTTTAAGGCAGAGAATCCATTTTATCTGTTAATGTCAGAGGATGGTGTTCCGCATATAAATAAAAATTTTGAAAAGTATTTTTTGGAAGTTAATGCTACTCTTAAAAAGACGATTGCCATATCTGAAAAGCTTATGAATGCAAAAGAAGATGAAATTGTAAAATTTGTATTTTATGACGCAATGAGTAGAATGGCTTTATTTGACGATAAAATAGATATTAAAAATTTAGCTACGTATGACCCGTTAGCGTCAGAATTTGGCGAGGCTAATTATAGGGCACCAATGGTCATCGATAGAAAGAAGACACCATTGGTGCCAGGGGAAACGGTCAATTTTACAAAAAAGGAAATGTATTATAAAGGAAAGGTTTTTCCGTATCATAAGATTATAGAGGCGCAAATTAGATTGCGCAGTGTGTGGGTAAATTATCTTAATGAAAAAGAAAAGGGTTTGATCACTGATGAGAAAGAAAAAAACTACAGGCAACAATTAGAAAAAGAATACCGTATTATTGAAAAGAATTATAATTATATTACAGATAGGGCAAAAAAAGAGCCTGATTATGTAAAAAATAATATGCGTATTTTTACAGGGCATAGTAATGTTGAAAGATCATTTAATGACGTTATTGTAGGATCCAGATCAAATGAAAAAACTATAAAAGAGCTGAATTTAACGAGAGAAGCAGGAAAGAAAGGCTGGCCATTATATCAGAACCAGTTCTATGTTAGAATTAGCAGAATCAGAGAGAAATCGGGAATAGAGCTTGAAAATCTTAAAAAATTAAAGAATTCAGAAAAATATGTTGACTTGCTTGAGGATTTTAATAAATTTATAGATGATAATATAAAAAACAAGCCTTATCAAAGTGATCCGGTTAAACGTGCAAAATTATTTGAGAAGCTGGAAGCAAAGGCAAAAGCTATAGAATTAGCAAAAGAAAATCTTAGTAAGTCTAAAGATGCCAAACTAAAAGAAATATTAGAAAGAGCAATTAAAAATAATGCAATGCAATTAAATACCGTTTTTTCTGAATATGTTTCTCAGATGAAAAATGAGGCAATACTTTCTTCATATAAATTGCCAAAGATTGCAGCTAACAGTCCTTATAAAAAACAGTTGGAATCAATCAGGAAGGAAGTTCAACAGGCAAAAATTGACCTTAAGGAAAGTTATAAAAATAAAAGTGATGCAAAAATTTCTGAGATTAAAACGAGATGCTTGAAAATTGAAGATGCAAAAAGAGACCTAAACGCTCTTCGGAAGGGAACAGAATATACATTAGGCGGAAAAACAGGAATTCAAAATGATAAGGCAATCGATGCACTTTATTCTTTGTTGAAAAAGCGAGATTCAATTTTTCATTGGGATTCAAAGCATTTTGGCAAAATTAAAAAAATGTTAGATAAAGCCAGTAATAATAAGCTTGCCGGCTTCCAGATGTTAGAACTTGCAGAAGAAGTTAAGAAATGGTTAACAGACGATACTCATCGAATCGAAAAACATAGCAAGAACAATTTTGATAACAGCCGTTTTAATGTAATGTTTGCGCTTGCAAATGAGCTGGATCCGGCCTGGGCTAAAGAAAATTTTGATAAGATGAATATTTCCGGTCTGCATGGGAAAGATGCTGATAAAACAAGATTCTATAATATGGATGATTTTATGACCTATATGCATAAGCAGATGGTTGATTTGAACTTTATTCCAAATGCAGATGAAGAAAAGAAGCATCATTGGTATAAAAAGGAATATTCGGAGGGGTCTAAGGCACTTGTTGAAATGATTGAAAGGTTATATAAGGATCCTGCGTATACAGATATGGAGCGTTGCAGTGCAGAACATAAAAACCTGGAAAAGATGCTCAAACAGATTAAGGCGGATAATCCTTTATATAAAAAAATCGTTGATATTTCTGAATTAGATAAGATTTTTGCTTCGGGAAAGCAGCCTGGTCAAGTAGAAAATAAAAAATTTTATCAGGAGCAGAGCGATAAACTGAAAGCCGATCTTAATAAATGGCTTAAAAATCCTGACAACGCAAAAAATAAAGATTATGATAAAATGCTCGCAATATACAGTATTGTAGATGTAAAGGAAGCACATGAATTTCTTGATAGTCAGAAAGGAAAGAAAAAGGTAACGCTTGAGGAACTTGAGAAAAAAAATGAGCTGGATCTTGGCGGAAGAAAGGAATATGCCAGAAAAAAATCTGCTGCTTTGAAAAAATCAAATGAACTTGATAATCAAATGATGATGAGATAAAAAAATGAAGATAAGGGGACGATTCATTCAGATCGTCTCCTTAAATTTTAATGATTTTTACTGAACAATGTCTTTCATGAAATGCAAAATTCATAATAAATGGAGACAAAAATCTACTGGATAAAAATAATTTTTTTCGAACGGAAATAAGATATAGTAAAATAAAAATTATATATGTATAATTCTGACAACAAGATGTAAACATGAGATATTCCTTTATTTAAATTAGCAAAAGTGCACAATGCATCTGATAAAATACAGAAGAAATATGGACATAATATTTGGAAATGTTGTATTGTTAAAGTAGTTTAATTATGTTCTGTTTTAAGGAGATGCATGTGGATAAAAAGGATAAAAATACGGAATTTGAAAAAATCTATGCTGAGAATTTTTCGTATGTATACAATTATATTTACATGAACGTACTTCAAAAAGAAACTACAGAGGATCTTTGCAGTAAGGTTTTTCTTAAAGCATACCAGAACTGGGATACATATGATTCTGGAATTGCCGGTGCAAGAACCTGGCTTTGTGTTATTGCCAGAAATATAATGATAGACAATGCCCGCAGTTCGTTTAACAAGCGTGTACAGGTAACGGATACACCGCCTGAAGTAGCTGTGACAGATAAATACGAGGGAATTGATGATCGTGTTGAGAGTGAGGTTGAAAGATTGCTTTCAAAACTTTCAGAAGAAGACAGAAGCTTTTTATCGATGAGATATGCGGGAGGGTTTCGAGTAAAAGAAATAGCTGAAATTTTAAATATTACAGAAAATGCTGCTAGTCACAGGCTTGCAAGAATTCTTGAAAAGTGCAGAAAATTCGAAGAAGACGAAGGAAATAAGCTATCAGATTTCTTATAAAAAAAATTTCAAAAAAATCAAAAAAAAATGGCATATTTTTTTATTCCTATCGTATATTATAATGAAAAGCAGTAAATAACAAATAATATTTAAAAAAATGAGGGAAAAAATATGTCGTGGAAAATTGCTGATATTGAAAAATTATTTGAAGCAAGCGATTTTTCAAAAAAATCTGATTTGAAGAAGAGCTTACTTCATGAAATCATACCAAGAAACAGGGTATCTTTTGAAGAACTCGAAAGCCGTTATGGTAAAAAAGCGCAGGCTAAGCATTCTGAAAAAGAACTTGAAGAATTCAAGCGTGCCAGACATAACGCAAGGGAGAAGGAGAATGTTAAAGATGGTGTCATGAAAAATGACAAACCAATTCTCCCAAACAGATGAGATGATAGGAGGGTATAATAATTATGGGAAAAGCTGTGTATAAAGCACCGAAAAGAGTTGACAGACTTAATTCTGAGGATGTACAGGAGGAACTTCAAGCTCTTGTAAATGATGGTGTTGACGATCTTAGTTTCGATATGTCGGATACCGGTTATATGAGTTCTGCAGGTTTAAGAGTTCTTGTAACAATGCAGAAGGAGTTAACTGCTAAGGGAGGAAGATTTACTGTTTTAAATGTTGCTCCTGCTATCAGAGAGGTTTTGGATGTTACAGGACTGTCGAGCGTTATGAATATTGAATAGAATAATTAGCAACTTGTTGGGGTCAGATTTTACTGACCCCGAAATTTTAGGATTCTTAATGAGGTAAGGCTATGGGAGATGAAAAAAATACAAACACATTGTCGAACAATAATAATGAAGCAAGAGATACTTCGGCAGAAGTGAATTCAACAGATAACAACAAGCCTGAATCGGGTGAGAATCCTAACGGATCAGGTTTTGCAAACGATGCAGAAAATGTAAATCAGGAAGTTGAAAAGGCTCAGGGAGAAAACGTTGATAATACGGTAACAGAAGAAGAGCCGAAAAAGGAAGAAGACGAGAAAAAAGAAGAGGACGAGAAAAAAGACGAGGACGAGAAAAAAGAAGAGGACGAGAAAAAAGAAGAGGACGAGAAAAAAGAAGAGGAAGAGAATAAAGAAGAGAATAAAGAAGAAAAGAAGGAAGAAGATAAGAAAAAAGAAGAGCCAGGCAAGAAAGAAGACGAAAAAAAGGGAAAGACCTGGTCAAGAACATTTGATGAAATGGTTGAGGATTTTTTCAATCCCGGCAGAAATCCTGATTTTTCCAATCCATTTACAATACTTTCAATAGTTGCTTATGCGGTATTTAAGCCATTTACATTTGTAGCCAAAAAGATTTTTGATAGAAAACCAGATGAGAATTTCAAAACCAGAGAGCAACGAAGAGAGGAAGCATTAAAGAAAAGACAAGAACAGATTGAAAAACAGATTCAAATGCAATATAGGGCTCAATACAGAGCTGCTATGGAAGTACAGAGATCTGAGTATCTCAGATCGATGCAGGAATATGAGAGAAGATATGGACCGATACCAAAGGCACCATGGATGAATGCACAGCCGCAGATGCAGCCGGTACAGCCGCAGATGCAGCCGGTACAGCCGCAGATGCAGCCGTCACAGCAGCAGATGCAGCAGTCACAGCCGCAGGTGCAGGCAGCACAGCAGCCGCAGCCGCAGGTGCAGCAGTCACAGTCGCAGGTGCAGGCAGCACAGCAGCCGCAGCCGCAGATGCAGCAGCCAGAGCCACAGGTAGAGGCAGCACAGTCGTCACAGCCGCAGATGCAGCAGGCACAAGCAGCACAACAGGCACAGCCACAGGCAAGAGGATCACAAGCGAGAGGAAATTCTCCACAGTTTAATCATGGCTTTATGCCTCAATATAATTTTGGTTATATGCCTTTTATGCCGCAGTATAATCAGGGCTTTATGCCGCAGTACAATCAGGGCTTTATGCCGCAGTTCAATCAGGGCTTTATGCCGCAGTTCAATCAGGGCTTTATGCCGCAGTACGATCAGGGCTTTATGCCGCAGTACAATCAGGGTTTTATGCCACAGAATAATCAGGGATTCATGTCACCAAATAATCAGGCATATATGCCACAATTCAATCAGAATTATATGCCGCAGTTTAATCAAGGATTTGTTCCTGTTAGACTTGCAAATGGTTATATTGGATATGTTAACCAGCAAGAACTTAGAGAATACTTAAAAAAGCTTGATGAATACAATAAATCGCTTAATAGTCAGCCTGATCAATTGAAGAATACTGATAACAGCTTAAATCCTGAACATAATGAAAAAGAAAACACACCGACACAGAAGAAAAAAGCTAACAAAGTTAAAGAGAAGGAAGCTGTAAATAATCAGGAAGAAAAGCAAGCTGCTGCTCAGGAAGAAAAGCAAGCTGCTGCTCAGGAAGAAAAGAAAGCTGTTGCTCAGGAAGAAAAGAAAGCTGTTGCTCAGGAAGAAAAAGAAAATACAAATAATTCCAACATGAAGGAAATGAGCAAGGAGGAAAGAGCCAGCAAAGAAAGTAATCTGACAGAAGAGAGAAACAGGCAGAAGCCTGAAGTGGAAAAGGCAGCAAAAGAAGAGCAGCATGCGGAGAAAGAGAATCAGTCACCTGCTAAAAATGAACAGTCGCGTGAACGTGAGGAATACTCAAAAGAGAAGTCTAAAACTTTTAGTGCTCAAGAGCTCAAAGCTGATCCTCCACGTTTTATGTCAGAAAAAAATCTTAAGACCATAGAAAAATCAATTAATCCTGAAAACAATAAGGGTGATGATTGCAAGGAACTTAATGAGTTTTATAATTCAGTTAAGACTTTGAGAGAAAAAACAGCTAATTCATCTTTAAGCAAAGAATTGCTGGTAAAAGAAAACATTAATGTTTACGAGAAGGCAAAAGCTTATGATGAATTTTGCAAAAATAATCCTGAAATTGCCCAGGATCATAATGCAAAGAATGTAAAGTATGCAAATGATTTAACAAAGAGGCTTGAGGGTTCCGTCAAAACGATGAAAGAACTGGATAAGCTTGGAATTAAGAAAGTAGAAGAGGTTTCAAAGAATAATACAGCAGAAGAGGTTTCAAAGAATAATACAGCTACATTGAAGAAGCCAAATCTGAAAAATTATAATTTGACACATAGTTTGAGCCCCAAATTAAGGTCTATGGGATTAAGGAAATTAGCCGCTAAAAAGCGTAACCAAGAATTGAGAGAAAAATCAAACCAAAATAATGGTATGAGTATGGGTTAAATTAATGGCAGATGAAAACAAGAATTTGGATGAAAAATTGAAAAATGATCAGACAGAGGCACCGGGAATCAGAGAAATAATTGAAAAAAAAATTTACTTTTTTATTCGCTATTTTTTACCGTCAATAATTCCACTGATTATATATGTAGGAGTTGTTGCAATTTGTCTGATTGTAGGTGCCTTTGTATTCAATTTTGGGAAGCCGTTAGAACAATATATGCAGGAAATGACAAATTTATATGCTATAATAGGTGTATGTATAACTTTTCGCATTTTACGAAAAAGATCCCAAAAAGAGGGTAGTGGATTTTTTGAAGATGCATCTCTATATATTCACGATATTAATATAAAAAAAGTTTTTCTGTGTATAGGATTTGGAATAGGATCAGCATTGGCCTTATCAGCATTTATATCTCTCCTGCCATCGATAGGAGTAATTGCGGAATATGAGAGTCATGTTGATAAGATCTATCAAAGGTGGAGTGTTTTTCTAAGTATGATGTTTTCGACATTCTTTACACCTTTAGTTGAGGAAGTTATTTTTAGAGGATATATGCTTAATGGATTACTGCCTCACTGGTCAGAAAAAAAAGCACTGTTAGTTGTAAGTCTGACATTTGCATTTATGCATGGAACTTCGATATGGATATTGTATGCATTCGTAATGGGGATGATTTTGGGAAAAGTTTCAATTCTTGAAGATAATATCTTTTATTCAGTTGTAATGCATATGAGTTTTAACCTGCCTTCGACGGTACTATGGCTCATATATCTGAGAATACCGGGGTCAAAAGAAAGCCTCTCAGCTAATCCTTTTATGATTTTATTAATGGGTTTGGCAGGAGGAGTTGTAGCATGGGGATGCTATATTATTTATAAACGCAGTCGTAAACATGAAATACCGATTACATTCAAATGATCTGATACGAAATTTTGCGGATGGGGGATATATATGAAGGATAAAATTAAGGGTGTAACAGATGAATATAGCAAGATCCTTCTGAAGTGGTTGCCGATCGGGGCTATACTTGTAGTAGTATTAGGACTTATAACCTCGGCTACGATCACTGCGCTTGGAAACGCAATGTATAATGGGAGCTTCGGATTAACGGGCGAAGATATGCCCGCTGTATTTTCACCTTCATTTTTACTTTACGGACTGTGTGAAGTCGTAATAATAGCATTTGCAAATGTTATTTATGGAAATGGCAGCGCATTCAAGGCTTCAAGACGTATGCTCGGCGGAGGTGCTGAAAGAGTAGAAGGTGCACTTGAAAATTCACGTTGGATGGAAGATCAAGAAAGAGATGAGCTCTTTCCCAGAACAACTTTTTCGAAGTTAAAGGATCTCAAAAAAGACGGAATTCCACTTTTTGCTGTATACAATTCGAAGAAAAAAGATATGGATATCAATATCATATCTCCTGCACATGGAATTATAATCGGTGCTACCGGTTCCGGTAAAACCACAACTTTCGTTAATCCTGTTGTTCAGATTCTTGGAAGAGCTAAAGCCGGTTCTTCTATGATCTGTACTGACCCTAAGGGAGAA
>JAIKZC010000358.1 GCA_024682575.1 Lachnospiraceae bacterium
CTTTTTTATAATTCTTGCTATAGCAGCAAAAAGAGAAGAAAACAGATTATGAGCCTAGGGGACGTTGTTTAGGGCTCATTTGCTATTCAACACCCTGGCCTTAGCACTGAAATCTTTAATTGTCACTTTTATTACGGCAACAGCAGCGGCCATTTTTTCATCCATTTCAAACCTTCGACCGGTTTGATTTAGCATAAGGAGATTTAAGCCATGGATTTTTTCGTTTACATCCTCAACGAGCTCGGCAGTACCTCTTCCAATTATTGATGCATATGTGGAGCCATATTTGCATGGAACATCACCACCGGATACAGGTTCTACATCGGTTTCCATTTCAATGCAGACATTGTGATTTTCTTTTATCAGATCGAGCTTGTGACCTTCTTTTGCTCCGTGCATATAGAAAGTGAAAGTGCTTTCATTTTCATCATACGAATATCCGTAATGAAGCGGAACTATATACGGATATTCGCCGTCAAATAAAGCCATATGTAAAAACTTACAATCTGAAGCTATTTTCAATATTTTATCTATATCAGTTATTTCTCTGTCTTTGCGTCTCATGATTTTTTTCCTATTGTATTAAAGTAATTCCATTTCTGATTTCATGGCTGTGAAACCATAGTTTTCATAAAGCGGCTTTCCCATAGCGGTTGCTTCGAGACTGATGCATTCTATTCCGCGTGATTTTGCATATTTTATTAATAAATCCAATGTTTTGCGGGCGATGCCTTTTCTTCTATATTCAGGTCTGGTGTACATGTTCATAACGTAAGCCTTTTTGCCGCTGGGATTATGATATGTAGGCATAACCTCATAATAGCTGATACCACCGGCACCTATAAATATATTCCCATCCATGACCAATATTGCGGTATGAGATCCATCTGCTAAAGATTTCCTATAATAAATTTCGGAAGATTTTTCTACCTCCGACATGTCTGCAGAATCATCAAGCTTGTTGGCTGCACGTAACACTTCTATTCTTGTTTTAGTTAATAATTCAATGTCATCTACTGTTGCAAATTTGTATTTTATCATCTGTTATGATCCCTGGGGACGTTGTTTAGGGCTCAAAAATGAGCAGAAAACTTCGTTTTCAAATAAATTTATCTTGCTTTTATTTTTTGAATCGATTATACTTTTATGAGTTTAAAAATAATGACTTTTTGCTACTGCGTGCCTCAAAGTCATGCAAACAAGCTTGCTAAGCTCGAAAGAACCTCGCTAAGCAAATTTGTATGGTTTGTACTAAGCTCGAGAAAACCTCGCTAAGTACTCTACTCAAACAGGCCATTTAAATGCAGCTACGCTGCGGGTCTGTTTGACACATGTTAAAGGTTATCATACGGAACCCGCAGTAAATGCGGATTCCTGCAATAAAGTCACCAAAACATATACATTTCAAATAATTCTTAAGGAGTAGTTATGCCAAGAAAACGCAGACTCATGAGTCCAACTGGCATATATCATACTTCGTTCTATTAATCAGCATATCATCTTTGAAGATGATTCAGATTATCAAAAGTTCCTTTTTATTTTAAAAGATTGCAAAAAGAAATATGATATTGAAATATATGCTTATTGTATAATGGATAATCACATTCATTTATTGATTTATTCTTCAGAGGATAAACTTTCAAAATTTTTTCAAAGTCTTGAAACTAGATTTGTTCATTGGTACAACATAAAATACCTACGATATGGACATCTTTTTCAAGGACGCTTCTTTAGCAGACCAATTGAATGCAGTAAAGCATTCTTGTCAGCGCTTGTCTACATTCATAATAACCCCGTTAAAGCTAATATCTGTCGCTATGCATCAGAATACAGGTGGAGTAGCTATAATGTATTTTATGGAGCCAATAACCCGCTGGTCAATGTTTCATTTTCCTATGACATTGCAGGCACAAAAGAGTTCCTGCTTAAATATTTTGCAAAAGAACCGGAGGCTACAGATAACTCTTTATTTGAAAATGATCATAGAGAAAAGATCCAATTTTTTACAGATGAAAAGGCTCTGGATATATTTAAGGATACAACAAGATTGCCATCAACATCTGCTGTTTCAGAACTGACAAAGGTGGAAAGAAATGAATATGTCAGGCAATTGAGAAAAAAAGGTTTAAGAGTAAAGCAAATCGCTAGAATTATGGATATTTCTGAAGCCACAGTTAAGAGACTATCAAAAATTAATTAAAATGAAGTATAATTGATATAGCATTTGATCCCTGGGGACGTTCTTTAGGGCTCAAAAAATGATCCCTAAAGAACGTCCCCAGGGATCATCCGGAAGGAAATCATATGAATTATATATTACGAGAAATAAATAAGGCAGATGATTCATCTATCGCAGCAATTATTAGAGAAAATTTAGAAAAATTTAGTTTAGATATACCTGGAACAGTATATTTTGATGAGGGACTGGATCACCTGAGTGAATTATATGTAAATGATAGTCATTACTATATTGCAGAGTTGGAAGGAAAAGTAATAGGAGGAATAGGTTTTGCGCCTTTTTTACTTATGAAGGATACTGCCGAATTGCAGAAATTATATCTTTCCGAAGATGCGAAGGGAAGTGGGATCGGCTATGAGCTTGTGAGTTTTATAGAAGAAAAGATGAGAGCATCAGGTTTCAGGTGGTCATATCTGGAAACTCATGATAATCTTCAAGCCGCTATCCATATTTATCGCAAAAGTAATTATAGTGAGATCGATCGGCCGAGAAATGTGGTGCATAGCAGTATGAATAAATTTTTCATAAAAGAGTTATAACTTAAGGCTATAATTGATCAGGGCTATCTGATAAAAAAATAAGATACAATGAGCTCTGAAGTACGTCCCCAGAGCTCAGAATATGAGCCCTAAAGTACGTCCCCAGGGATCAAAAATAGGAGAAGAAATGAAATACGACTTTACCAGTATTATTGAAAGAAAGGGCAAGGATGCATCGGCTTACGATTCTGTTGGGCAGTATAAGTGGGGAATGGAACCTGCTTTACCCGAGGAGGGATTTGATTTTATCCCACTTTGGGTGGCGGATATGAATTTCCCGACATGTCCTGCGGTAACGAGAAAGATCATCGAGAGAGCAGAGCATCCATTATTTGGATATTACAATTATTCTGATGAATATTATCAGTCAATTATAGACTGGCGCAAGACCGGAGGATATCATGGAGGACTTAACCGTAAGCATATCGGATACGAAAATGGTGTACACGGATTTATGTCCAGTGCTGTGGAGGTGCTCACGAAGCCGAGCGATAACATTTTGCTGCATAGTCCCGTATATGTAGGTTTCAAAAGT
>JAIKZC010000217.1 GCA_024682575.1 Lachnospiraceae bacterium
CTGACCTGTCAAACTGTCAGCACTCAATACCAATCATCTGCGCGGATGAGTCAGATCATAAACTCTCTTAAGCCTTGTCTGAACCAGATCTGCATATACCTGTGTAGTGGATATATCCGAATGTCCCAGCATCTCCTGTACAGAATGCAGATCTGCACCGTTTTCTACAAGATGGGCTGCAAAAGAATGTCTAAGCGTATGAGGTGTTATCTCCGCCTCTATTCCTGCCTTTTTGGCATAATACTTTATAAGTTTCCAGAAACCCTGCCTTGACATTGCAACACCGGAACAATTTACAAATAAGGTCTTTTCATTAACATCCCTGACCATTACATCCCTTGATCCTGACAGATATGCTGCAAGTGCATTTTGAGCCTCAGATCCAAAAGGTATGACACGATCCCTGTTAGCATCATGACAATCTATATATCCCATTCCGAGGTTAACATCTGTAACGTTCAGTGATATGAGCTCACTCACCCTCATTCCGGTAGCATATAGGAGCTCAAGCATCGCCCTGTCCCTTATTTCCTTCGGGCTGTCTCCCTTCGGAGCCTCCAGAAGCCTTATAACCTCATCCTGTGTCATTATTGTAGGAATCTTTTTCTCTATTTTGGGTGCCCTTAAATTCTCGGCAGGCGAATAATTTATAGCACCTTCTTTAACAAGATAGTGGAAAAACGCCTTGACCGATGCAATATTACGGGAAACCGTCGCCGCAGTGAAATTCTTGTTTTCCAGATCAAGCACAAACAATGAAAGATCCGTCTCTGTGATCTTGGACACATCCTCTATTCCTTTAACTGAAAAATAAACAATAAGTTTTGTAAGATCTCTCTTATATGAAAGCTCAGTATTTACTGAAGCCTTTTTTATATCATGTAGGTAAGTTATGAACTCGCTGAGCAGTTCTTCCATAAAATTCACCCTCTCCAATTTACTGCAAGTCAAAAAACGCGCACCTCCCCAAGTGCGCCGCTATAGACATTATAATGGCTGTGAGAGCGAAAATCAAATGCATTTTTAGCTCTAAAACAGGCTTCGAAGCCCTGTTTTTAAGAAAATCACAAGATATCGAACATTGCTTTGAGCCAATTCGCAACATCTTGTGCCGTAAAAATTGCATTTTTTTAAATTTATGTCAAGCAATTACGTAAACAAATCCTACCTGATATCTCTTTTATTCTTTATTATCGGAAATAAAGGCGATATAACTCATTATTGCAGCTATAGTCTTTGAATCCTGTATCTCCGCCTTGAATATCTTTTCCTTAAGTTCCTCAGGACTGAATTCCCTGATCTCTATAAATTCATCCTCATCCAGATGCTGCTCCGTCTTTACAAGCCTGTCCGCGATGTATATCTCAATCTTCTCATTACAATATGCTATCGCTGTATCGACAGTTATAAGATGACGCATCCTTCCAGCCCTGTATCCAGTCTCTTCTTCAAGTTCCCTTGCCGCAGCAGCCTCAAAATCCTCATCGCCGTCTCTTTTCCCCGCCGGGATCTCAGTTGTGATCCTGTCAAAAGCAGGTCTGTACTGACTCACCATTATTATCTTTCCCTCGTCAGTAACCGCTACTACTGCCGCCGCACCGTTGTGCAGCATTATATCATATTCTTCTACTGAACCGTTCGGGAGTTCATAGGTATCCACACAGTAATCAAGAATATTAGACTTTCTGAGTTCCGTTCTTTTAAGAAGCTTAAATTTTTTTAACAAAACAACTTCCTCCGATATTGTTTTTTTTACCTCTCTATGTTAGGCTTTTATAGGCTGTTATATCATAACACAAATAGCAGCAAAGTTATATATTTTGACAACTTTATTGCAGGAGCCTGCATTTACTGCGGTTTTCATGCATTATTACGGAGAGAAAAAAATGATACTTGCAATAGATATGGGAAACACAAATATAGAAGTCGGATGTATCGACGGAGACAATATCGTCTTCACCGAACGTCTGTCTACCGATAACAGAAAGACAGAAATGGAATATGCCGTACTTTTAAAAACAGCTTTCGAACTTCACAACTGTGATCTTAAATCGGTCACCGGAGGGATCATTTCATCAGTAGTGCCGCCTCTGACCCACATTATCAAGCAGGCTGTCCGTATGCTTTTTCATTTTTCGCCTATGGTTGTTGGAGCCGGGATCAAAACAGGCTTAAATATAAAAATGGATAACCCTGCAATGGTCGGTGCGGATCTCGTAGTTGACTCCGTTGCCGGCATGTATGAATACGGTGCTCCGCTTATAATCATCGATATGGGTACCGCGACCACCATAACCGCTCTTGACAAAAGCAGCAGTTACATAGGAGGCGTTATCATCCCGGGTCTCAGGGTTTCACTTGAATCACTCGTAAGTCAGACCTCTCAGCTCCCAAGAGTATCCCTCGGCACTCCAAAAAAGTGCATTGGGAAAAATACCGTAGACTGCATGAAGAGCGGACTTATATACGGAGAAGCAGCCCGAATAGACGGTATGATCGACAGATTCTTTGAGGAACTTGGATGCGAAACAAAGATCGTTGCGACAGGCGGGCTTTCAAAGATCATCATTCCCAATTGTCATCATGATATAATACTCGACAGCGATCTGATGCTTAAGGGCTTAAAACATATCTATGAAAAAAATGTCAGGGCTAAATAAACCCTGACATTTTTATTATCTTCCTGTTTTTAAGAAAAGCTCCTTTTTCTTAAGCTCGAGCTTTCTTTTACGCTTTTTCATAAGTGCTCCGAAATTATTGTAACACCAGAATGATTTTTCCACAAAATAGTGGAATTTTCCCATCTTCTCCCTCACCGTATGATGATATAATTCTCCTCCGCATGAAATTCCTTTTGCGCCTGACTTAAAATAGTCTATAAGCTCAGATTCTTTTTTTATGCCATCCGGTATCTCCGTCCAGGCAAATCCCACGCAGTCAAGCCGATGAGCATCTGAACCGCCGGTGCCGGGTTTCCTGTAGACATTTGATATCATTCTCGCTTCTGCATTACTCTCTTCATCTTCACATGCATTAAAGGCCTCAACGAAATCAAATTTGATCATCGTCGAAACCTTATGAGCCCTTTTATTATTAGAATAACTCATATATCTTGAACCGCAGGGATGTGCCGGTCCAAGTATCCCGCCATACCTGTGGACTATCCCTATGAGCATCTCTACAGGCATGCCTCTCATTTCGAGTATTCTGAATTTTATAGACTCCGGAACAATTACTATAATATGACCTGCGTCAATAGTATCATATTCGATACCCTTAAAGACCACAAAGTCATCATAACGTCCCATCATATGCTTTTTATAATATCTGTAGCCGTTATATGAGTCATGGTCTGTAACCACCATGCCTCCAAATCCCAGAGCCCTGAGTTTACCGACATATTCTTCCAGGGACACTTTCGCGTCCGGCGATCCCTCCCTAGTATGACAATGCATGTCTATTTTCAAGTTATCGCCTCCGTATCGCTTAAACCATCGATTCGTCTATCTTTTGAATAAGTTCATTCTTCTTTACAGGCTTTACAAGAAATCCCTTGGGATGCTGAACCAACGCACTCATTACCATGTCCTTCTCGGAGTTACCGGTAAGGAAAATCACAGGTATATTTCTTCCATTCTCCATAAAACGGATCTTCTGTAAAGTCTGTGGTCCATCCAGTTCCGGCATAAAGCAGTCCAGCAAAATACAGTCCGGAACCATCTTTTCTATAAATTTAATTGCCTGGGCGCCCGATTTCACACAGGTTACGCGGAAACGATCCTCCAGATAACTTTTCATGAGCCTTAAAGCAACAACATCATCGTCCACTACAAGGATCATTTTAGGTCTTCCCATAGCAGCTATAAGTCGTTCAACAACCTTTCTGAGCTGTTCTGCCTTCATATCAGGCGGTCCTACATAATCAGGATCCACCTTTATATTCTCATGAAATACCTTCTGTTCCTCTGCATTTGCCAGCAGCACGCACGGAATATCTTTGTATCGAATATCCTCTTTCAGATCCATTATCTGAAAAATACTCTGACGATTCACTCCTTCAGCATGAATAATGATACAATCAGGTATATATCCTCTGAGTGTCTTTAAAATATCCGTGCCGGACAAAAGTGCACTCTTAATATCATAAAGCCCTTCAAATGATCTCTCTAATTTTCTAAGCTTTTCCAAATTAGATGAAATGATAACAACTTTATTCACGGCCTTCCCCCTATGTATATTCTGACTAACTATATCTTAACACATATAAATTCAAAATGTTCACTCAATATCGTTCAAAATTTCATGCACAGTATCTGCTGCTGCATCATAATCAAAATCATCAAGCTGCTTTGAAACCTTGTTTAAGGCATCTATGACCTTCTGCATATCGAGAGAGATCTCTCCTTCCTTTCTTGGCTTTTTTTCGGTGCAGCGGTCATAGGCTTTTTTTGCCGATTCATAGACCTCATCGTTAAGATTTTTAAGCAATTCCTGTTCTGCAAGAATTTCATCCAGCTTTTCTTCTTTTGCGAAATCCTCCATTCTCTTTGACTGGTCTGAGAGCTTCATTGCACCGATATATCTTGCCGAACTCTTCATTGCATGTACTGATATCCTGTAATTCTTTATATCTCTTTCCTCAAGCTGCTTTACGCACATCCCAAAGAAATCCTGCTCTACAAAGGCCTCTAAAAGTCCAAGATATGTCTTGATATCCCCATTGGTATTTTCAAGTCCAAGATCGATATCTATGCCCTTAAGAGTATTCTTAAGGATTTCCATCTTTTCATTCTTATCTTCACTTTCGTTATCGTCCTTATTGTTAAAGTCCTCCGGAACTTCCTCTTTTTTATCCTCCGGAACCCATTTATCCAGAACCTGTGCCATCCTTTTAAGTTCTATCGGCTTTGTCATGAAATCATTCATACCTGCAGCAAAAAATCCTTTCTCAACTCCTTTGATGGCATTTGCTGTAAGAGCCACTAGCGGAACCTCTTTGCTGCGCTCCAGATTATCCCTGCTTCTTATCTCAGTCGTTGTCTCGATACCATCCATGACCGGCATCATGTGATCCATAAAAATAATATCAAGGTCCGGATTCTTTTCAAATATTGCGATCGCCTCACGCCCTGAGAGTGCTGTATCGACCGTCGCCCCGTATTCCTTTAACAGTGCCTTTGCCACATCCAGATTAACCTTATTATCATCAACAACAAGAAAATGTGCCGAAGGACAGATAAAAGGAACCACAAACTTATCTTCATTTGAATGATCGTCAAAGCCATATTTGAAATTACAGGTCTGCTCTGAATTTCTGGCCTGCGGCAGCCAGAAAGAAAATACAGAACCTTTTCCATATTCACTCTCTACTTTTATCTCTCCGCCCATCAGGTTAAGAAGATTTCTGCATACGGCAAGTCCAAGTCCCGTTCCCGTTATTCCACGGTTTTTCTTTGTGTCTACCTGCGTAAATGCCACAAAAAGTTTTTTCAGATCCTCGTCCTTAATACCAATTCCCGTATCTCTGACAGTAACCTTGAGTTTGCCCTTATCTTCACCATCCTCCCAGGAAACATGAAATTCAATCTCTCCGACGTCTGTATATTTAGAAGAATTATTAAGTATGTTTATCATGACCTGCCTTATTCTTGTCACATCACCAAATAAGGATTCCGGAACATTATCATCGACAGTCACAATAAAATCTATCGGTTTTTCATATATTTTCATTGCGCTTACAGATGTAACATCATGCAAAAGCGATGAAACCGAGTATTTATCTTCAATAATCTCAAACTTACCGGACTCTATCTTGGAGAAATCAAGTATCTCATTTACTATCGAAACAAGATTATTTGATGCCTGCCTGATATCCGCCGCATATTTCTTTGTCTGACTGCTTATACCGTCTTCTGCAAGAATAAGCTCTGAAAATCCTTTTATGGCATTCATGGGAGTCCTTATCTCATGTGACATGGATGAAAGGAAATTTGACTTTGCTGCAGATGCCTTGTTTGCAATATCTCTTAAAAGATAGTTCTCTATGATCTTATTAAGTTCTACCAGAAGGTCTATTTCTTCCCTGATCCACTGTTTATCCTTCTGTCCGTGTATGCAGGTCATAAATCCCCATATAGTATCTTCATTTCTGATCACTGCATAAAGAATCGGATTATCCGGCTTTGCCATTGCCTGCATTCCTTCAGAGAACATTCCGATATTGGTCTTATCTATTACCACAAAATCCTCTTCACCTATGAGATCTGAAAGTGCCTCCATGTCAGAATGCTCCACGAAAAACTTCTGTCCATAGATCTTTTCAAAATACTCAGGTCTCAGATTAACTTCATAAATACAGTCTATGATTTCCTGCGAGCTTGTAGAATCTCTGTTGCTTATGTTCAGATATTCTATTCCAAACTGAGTACATATTCTTTCAAGCACCAGCTGTATAGCGCTGTTTATATCCTTTGAGCGCTCCATCAGATTAAAAGTAAAAGTTACTATATCATCTGTGTAGCCATTATCCTGCTTTTGTGCTTCAGAATTATCATCAATCGCAAAACGTTCCTCATCTGGCATTGCGTTAAAAAGCTGAGTAAAAGAATGAAATGAATGCAGCTCGAATTTAAGGTCAAATTCACTTCCTATGCCTAAGATGATCTTTGTCACATTTTTTTTCATATCCTCAGCATATTCCTGAGCCGCATCAGCTTCCATAGGATTGACACTGAAGATAAAAGAGGAATATCCAACCCTTATTTTAAGGTTTTCTCTCCTGGTCATTTTCCTTATAAGAGTTGCTATCCTTGCTATTACTGCTTCTGCAAAAACAGCTCCCAGCTTGGTTCCGACCTCATTTATATTCAATATCCTTAGATAGAAAAGATTTATGACCGAATTCTCCTGTCCTGCTCCGGATACCCCATCAAGCATACGGATTCCTACAGACCAGGTCAGGAAATTAGTAGTTTTATCACGCCTTGCTCTCTCAAGCAAAGCCTGCTCCTCCTGCTTTTCAATAGTTACATCGAGGATTCTCCCAAGGAGCCTGATGGGTCTCTCCATTTCATCATACTGGATCTGACCGCCTATCGAGATCCATACATATCTACCCTTTATAAAGGCTCTTACATAAATAGGACCTGTCAGTTTTCCCTCTATAAAAAAACGCACTTTCTGACTGTCTGCCGGGTGAATTATATCATCACCCGCCAGATTGTCATAAAAGTGCGTAATTATATATGGCTCAAGTACGTTTTTCTCTTTATCCTGTATATTTAAGGATCCGTAAAGATATACCGCATCCTCTTCATAAATATACTCGTATATGATCTCCTGCGTTATCTCCAGGACATATCTGTATCGTTCTATTTCTTCAAGCAGTTTTACCATATTTCACCCCATAAGCCCCCGCTTAAGCAGATTATTTTTTCTTTCTCTTCTCCGGTAATACCTTGTCCCACCAGTCCATATTCTTTACTTTTTTCTTTTTGATGCTGCCATCTTTAGAAATATCCTTAGATCTTACCTTGTCTTTTCTAAAATGCCTGTCAGAATCATTCTTCTTTCTGTCAAATTTTCTGTCAGAATGACCGTATGAGCCCTTTCTTCCAGCCTTGCCATCTCTGCCGTGGCTTCCGAAATCAAAACGGTCACGCTCTCTTCTCTCTTTGTCGTGTCTCTCTCTTTCCTTAAATTTCTTCTTTTTCTTTTCAGCGAAATAGTCCTCTGTAGGAATATCCTCTAAAACTTCATTGCCCATCTGCTGCTTAAGAAAAGCTGCGGCGAGATCAAGTGCGGTACAATCCTCATCATCGATCTTACTCTCAATAATCCTCAGCATATCAGAAAGATCCTGCTCTTCAACAATTTCCAAAACATCATTTAAGATCTTTTCTGACTTGGAAGCACGTATATCTGCTGCTGTAGGAACAGTACGTGCCTTCATCTTGGTCTTGCAGACCTTCTCTATATCTCTTATCTTATAGATCTCTCTTCCCACTACCAGAGTAAATGAACGTCCCTTCTTGCCGGCACGTCCGGTACGACCTATACGATGAACATAATATTCGATATCCTGAGGCACATCATAGTTAAATACAGCCTCAACACCGCTTACATCGATACCTCTTGCTGCCACATCAGTAGCAATAAGGATTTCAACAGAACCATTTCTAAAGCCCTGCATTACATGGTCTCTCTGAACCTGTGAAAGGTCTCCGTGAAGTCCCGCTGCAAAATATCCTCTTCCGACAAGCTTCTCGGTAAGTTCATCGACCATTCTCTTTGTGTTGCAGAAAATAAGAGAACGCTGAGGATTATAGTAATCTAAAAGTCTTGCTACGACTTCTTCTTTATTCTTTTTAGCAACTTCGTAATAATACTGCTTTACAAGAGGAATTGTAAGTTCCTTTGCAGGCATCTTTAAATGTACGGCATTATCCTTCTGATATTTTCTAGTTATCTCAAGGATAGGCTTGGGCATAGTAGCCGAGAAGAGTGCCGTCTGGTGTTCCTCTGAAAGAGAATCCAGAACAGTCTCGATATCCTCTCTGAAGCCCATATCAAGCATTTCATCAGCTTCATCAAGAACTATAGTCTTTACCTGTCCCATCTTCATTGTATGACGTCTCATATGGTCCATGACACGTCCCGGAGTACCTACAACTATCTGAACATTGCTTTTCAATGATCTGATCTGTTTCATAATGTCCTGGCCGCCGTATACAGGAAGCACTTTTATACCGGACATGTATTTTGAATATTTTCTCATTTCTTCGGCTGCCTGTATTGCCAGCTCTCTTGTAGGGCAGAGAACAACGGCCTGCAGCGCCGGATTTTCAGGGTCTACTGTCATCAGAATAGGGATAGAAAATGCGGCTGTCTTACCTGTACCGGTCTGAGCCTGTCCCAGAATGTCCTTTCCCTCGATCATTACCGGAATAGCCTGAGACTGTATAGGTGTCATGGCCTCGAAGCCAAGCTCTCTTACAGCTCTTTTTATTCTCTCGTCAATCATTGAATCCTCATAACGGATTGTTTCGATTTCCGGTGTTTCACTTGTTAAAATTTCGTTTTCGTTTTGATTCAAATTTTTACCTCATTTCAAATTCCTGACTGATGACTTTTTCCTTTTTAATCATAAAAATCAGGTATAAAGCTTTCCTTTGCAGTGGACATATCCTGAATAAAAGCATTTGTTACCCCTAGCGACAGGGCAAAATCCACAAGTCTGTCATATTCGCTCTTCCTGACTTTTCTTGAAAGCTCCGGAAACTTTTCCGAAATCCCCTCCATCGGGGTATATTGAGCCATGATACTTATGGTTATACGATCACCGTAGGTCTCATACAGATACCTGATGACTTTTCTTGAATTTAATACATTCCCGGGCAAAAGAAGCTGCCTCACAATAACGCCACGTGTCATTATACCATGGCTGTCAAGTACCTGCCCTCCACACTGTCTTACCATCTCCTCCAAAGCCTTCTTTGCAATCTCAGGATAGTCAGCGGCATCTGAGTATTTAAGGGCGATATTTCTGTCCATATATTTAAAATCCGGCAGATACACATCAATAAGACCATCCAAAGCCTTAATCTGCTGAACGGTCTCATAGCCGGAACAATTAAATACAAAAGGGATTTTAATTCCTCTGGTCTTCGCAGTCCGTATCGACCTTACTATCTCAGGTATATAGTGGTCTCCCGTGACCAGATTGATGTTATTTGCTCCCTTTTCCTGCAAGTTAAAATATATATCGGCAAGTTCATCTTCAGATATTAGTTTTCCCGCCGCTCCTCTTGAAATTTTTTTATTCTGACAAAAGACGCATTTTAGCGAACATCCGGAAAAAAAGACAGCGCCCGAGCCGTTTTCACCTGAAATACAAGGTTCTTCCCAATAGTGAAGATCGGCCCGGGCGATTTTAATCTGTCTTGAAACTCCGCAATATGCCGATCTGCTGACATTATCTGCTGCATCTCTGTCTGCTCCGCAATGTCTCGGACATAAATTGCATATACTCATTTTT
>JAIKZC010000146.1 GCA_024682575.1 Lachnospiraceae bacterium
TTCACAGGCAAACTGCGCACTCCGCTGCGCAGTTATGCCACAATAACTTTGACTGAACACTGGGTTTTGCCCATTGCCGTAGGCAATTTTAAATGGCAAAACCCGTTACTGGAGCACGCTGAAAGCGTGTGAACAGTAACATCCTGTCTGAAAAGCCATAGAAAAGGTGACAAATTAATCTTAAGCTGTGCTATAATCTAGCTATCATGGAAAATAATAAGAAGATAATATTAACCGGCGGCGGAACGGCCGGGCATTGCGTTCCGAACCTGGCATTGGTGCCGGAATTAAAAGAGAAGAATTATGAAATAGCATATATAGGTTCCTATACGGGAATAGAGCGAAAACTCGTTACCGCAGAAGGGATAAGATATCATGCGATATCCTCGGGAAAACTCAGACGCTATTTTGACATGAAAAATTTCAGTGATCCTTTCCGTGTAATGAAGGGATTTTTTCAGGCTTTGAGTATATTAAAAAAAGAAAAGCCTGATGTTATTTTTTCCAAGGGAGGATTTGTATCCGTGCCTGTAGTAAAGGCAGCGGCACTAATGCATATCCCCGTAATAATCCATGAGTCTGATATGACCCCGGGACTTGCAAATAAACTTTCATACGGTTCAGCATCAAAGATATGCTGTTCTTTCAGAGAGACCCTAAAATACCTTCCTTCAGATAAGGCTGTATTTACCGGATCTCCCGTGAGAGCTTCATTGAGAAAAGGTGAAAGAGGCAGGGGCAGAGCATTTACCGGATTTAATGAGTCGACCAAGCCGATAATCATGGTAACAGGAGGAAGTCTTGGTGCAGCACATGTTAATGAAGCAGTAAGACATGCTCTTCCAAAGATCCTTCCGGATTGGAATGTCGTACACCTTTGTGGTAAGGATAAAACAGATTCAGACCTTATCGGAAAAAAAGGTTATGTACAATATGAATATATTTCAAAGGAAATGGCAGATCTTTTTGCAATGGCAGACCTTGTAATTTCAAGAGCCGGAGCAAATGCAATATTTGAGCTTTTATCCTTAAGGAAACCGAATATCCTCGTGCCGCTTCCGACGGCAGGTTCAAGAGGCGATCAGCTTCTTAATGCGAAATCCTTCCAGAAAGCCGGATATTCATATGTTATTCAGGATGAAGAGCTGAGTGATGATACACTTATGGCAGCGATATATTCCGTTCGTGATAATTCTATTGATTATATAGAGGCAATGGAAAATGCTGAAGAAAATGATGCCGTAAGGACGATCATAAACCTCATAGAAGAGGTAAGACAGACAAAATAAAGAAAGGCAGTTTATGGTAATAAGATTTAAGCCCGTTTTTTCCCATACGATCTGGGGTGGAGATAAACTCAGAACCGAATGGGGATATGACGAAAAGGGAGATGATATAGGAGAATGCTGGACGATCGCAGCTCATCCCCATGGTGATGTGATCGTTGATGGCGGAGAATTCGATGGAATGCATCTTTCAGAGCTTTGGAATAAAAAAAGAGAGCTTTTTGGAAATGCAGAAGGAGACAGATTTCCGCTTCTTATAAAGATAATCACAGCTTCTGATGACCTGAGCATACAGGTTCACCCGGATGATGAATATGCCGGAAAATACGAGAATGGTTCCCTTGGAAAAACCGAAAGCTGGTATATAATTGATTGCGAAAAGGATTCAAAGCTTGTAGTTGGTCATAACGCAAAGACAAAAGAGGAACTCTGCAGAATGATCGATGAGGGCAGATGGTCTGAATTTATAAGGGAAATACCGATAAAAAAAGGAGATATCATAAATATAGTTCCGGGAACAGTTCATGCGATAAAAGGCGGGATAACATTACTCGAGAGCCAGCAGAACAGTGATATCACCTACAGAGTATATGATTACGACAGAAAAAAGGACGGGAAATTAAGAGAGCTTCATATAGAAAAAAGCAAAGATGTAATAACCGTTCCTGCATTAGATGTCAAAGATTCGATAATCGAAGATGATGAAAAGGAGACCGTAAAAAAAGTTATCTCCTGTAAATATTTTGATGTATTCAGAATTATTATCAACGGAAAAGCTAACTTCAGTGAACAAAGACCTTTTCTTCTTTTTACCGTTATAGAAGGGGAAGGGGAAGTTGAAGGAGAAAAAATAAAAAAGGGCGACGCATTTATGATAAGCGCCGGCTATGAAAAAGTTGATTTCAGCGGAAAAATGAAGCTGATCGTTTCATCTTTACCGGATTAAAATAAAAACCCGACTGCTTTATATCAGGCAGCCGGGCTTTTTTGTTGTTTTATTTAGTTATTTACAGCAAGTGTCATCTCTTTGCCGTCATTTGTAACATGACCGCCCTTGAATACAACAGTCATTCCACTCTTAATCTCATAATCTACACCATTTTTAAGATAATAGAGTGAAGTACGTTTTTTGCCGCTGTGATTCTTTGTGGTAACCATAGCAAGCTTGATATATTTAATCTGGCCATTCTTAACTTTGACTATAAGGTCACCGGTCTTGCTTGCCTGCTTTTTCTTGCTGTATACGCGGTTTGCAGATACATGAGCAGGATACTCAGTGATCTCATATTTTACATTTTCTCTTCTGAGTGCTCTTGAAACGAGAACAATATCTCTGCGTACTTTTTTAACAAGAGTCTTATCCTTGAAAGCAGTTCTTAAATCTTTTCTGGAAATAGAAATTCTTGTAAGCTGAGCCTTGATACTATCTGCTGTTAATACATTGCTGATGCTGTCATTGTGAGTTCTGGCGCTGAGTCTTGCATCAAGACCATCAAATGTTGCAACGGTTCCATTATTGGAAACTGTAATGGAAAGATTGATATCCTTGCCATACTTGATCCTCTTTCCAACATAGGGAAGAGCTGCACAGGAGCTGATGGTGATAGAAGATCCGTTTTCTACAATACTCTTTAACTCAGCAGCTGAAACAGTCATGCTGCCATAGTATTCATTTGCAGATCTTGCATTGGAGCTGGAAGTTGCGGAATCGCTTACAGTGTTTTCATCAGCGACAACTACAGTCTCAACTGAAGCGCTGTCTGCGCCTGCTTCGGATATTTCTTCGGCGAATGCCGGAGAATTCATTGAAAATAAAAGTGCCATTGACAGAATTAAAGAAATTGACTTCTTATTCATATTTTGTCTCCCTTTCGATAGAATTGTTTTTTTACACACACATTTAATTGTACCACAAAAACTTTGAAAAGTTTTAAAAAGCTCTATTCTGTTGAAGTAACTATGCCGATATTCTTTGTGTAAAAGCTAAATTAATATGTACTATTTTTACTATTTCATCGTATATAGATATAGAAAAACAAAAGAAAATAATCTTTGATGATAAAAGATAAAGACAAAAAAGAGAGGGCTTATAAAATGTTAAAAGAGCAGATTATTGAAGAAGCAAGAAACAAGTGGGATGGGATCAGAGCTGAGCATGCAGAATTATTCGGATGGGATGATGCTGTAGATGTGGCATATATTAATATAGATGCTGAGAATGAATTCGATCCCGCAACAGTATAAAGATATCGATCCGGTTTTTATATGTCCGAATTATTGAATTAAATACAAAGGATAATCAACTTTTAACTTGCGTATACACGCATAAACGCTCATAATAGGGAAAGAGAAAAAACTACATGAGGCGTTTATGTAGTAAACAGCATTTTAATAAAGGAGATTTAGGACATGATAAACTGGAAAAATCTTGATACGCTTGATTCGTTCAAAGAGCTTGAGGGAGTTAAGCGTGTTGATCTCAAAGGAGTTATGTCTGGAGAGAACGGCGCAGAGAGAGTAAAGAAGTATTCTGTAGCTATGGCAGGAGATATGGCTTTCAATTATGCTGCAAAGCAGGTTGATGATGATGTACTTGCCGCAATGAAAAAGCTTGCTGAAGAGGCACAGCTTGCAGAAAAGTTTGAAGAGCTTTACAACGGCGCTGTTATCAATACAGGTGAGAAGCGTATGGTTCTCCATCAGCTTACAAGAGGTCAGCTTGGAAATAAGGTAGAGGCTGACGGAGTTGATAAGCGTGAGTTCTATATAAATGAGCAGAAGAGAATCGCTGATTTTGCAAATAAGGTACACGCAGGTGAGATCACAAATGCAGCAGGTGAGAAATTCACAACTGTAGTACAGATCGGTATTGGCGGAAGTGACCTTGGCCCCCGCGCAATGTATCTTGCGCTTGAGAACTGGGCAAAGCAGAACGGCAAGTTCAAGATGGAAGCAAGATTCATCAGTAACGTAGACCCTGATGATGCTTCTGCAGTTCTTAATTCAATAGATGTTGCACATGCTATTTTTATTCTGGTTTCCAAGTCAGGAACAACACTTGAGACCCTTACAAATCAGTCATTCGTTATGGATGCGCTTAAAAAGGCAGGACTTGATCCGGCTAAGCACATGATCGCAGTTACTTCCGAGACATCACCGCTTGCACACAGTGATGACTTTATCGAAGCTTTCTATATGGATGATTATATCGGCGGACGTTATTCATCAACTTCAGGTGTAGGCGGAGCAGTTCTTTCACTTGCATTTGGTTCTGATGTATTCGCTGAGTTCCTCGATGGTGCAGCTGCAGAGGATAAGCTTGCAGCAGGTAAGGATCTTCTTAAGAACCCGGCAATGCTCGATGCAATGATCGGTTTCTACGAGAGAAATGTACTTGGTTATCCGAGCACGGCTATCCTTCCTTATTCACAGGCTCTGAGCCGTTTCCCTGCACACCTTCAGCAGCTTGATATGGAGTCAAACGGAAAGTCAGTTAACCGTTTCGGCGAGCCTATAAACTATGTAACAGGTCCTGTTATCTTTGGTGAGCCCGGTACAAACGGACAGCACTCTTTCTATCAGCTCCTTCACCAGGGAACTGATATCGTTCCGCTTCAGTTCATCGGATTTAAGAACAGCCAGATCGGCAACGATGTAAATATCCAGGACAGCACAAGCCAGCAGAAGCTCTGCGCTAACGTAGCAGCTCAGATCGTTGCATTTGCCTGTGGTAAAGAGGATGAGAACAGAAATAAAAACTTCGAAGGCGGACGTCCTTCAAGCATCATCGTTGGTGAGAAGCTTACACCGGCAGCTCTTGGTGCACTTCTTGCACACTTTGAAAACAAGGTTATGTTCCAGGGATTCCTTTGGAATGTAAACAGCTTTGATCAGGAAGGTGTTCAGCTTGGTAAGACTCTTGCAAAGAGAGTTCTTGCACATGAGACTGATGGTGCTCTGACAGCATACAGCAATCTTCTTAACATTTGATATTAATATTAAGAATAAAATTAACCGGAGATCCCAAAAGCGGATCTCCGGTTTTTTAGATATATTGCAGTATATTTTCGAGGTTTTTTTTCTGCCAGTGAAGACCGGGCATAGCTTTCCCACATGATTATTATTCCTTCCGTTAACTTTACTTGTTTTTTAATGAGGCCTGAATTTCATCTTTATCCTTTTTATATTCTTCAAAATCGAATCCTGCTTCAGTCAGTTTTTTATTTATCCTGGTCTTTGCCTCATCTGAGCAGTATGCATAAGCACCTTCACAGTCCGGATAACCTATCATTACATCAGCATCATGATAATTTTCGTTTTTACATAAGGCAACATGCCTAAAGCCTTTTTTTTCCGCATCTCCGCCTGCCTGATAAAGGTAAGAAATACAATATTCGCCCTTGTCAGTATAGATACGATAGGTTGAATATAAGGTCTTTTTTCCGTTGGCTCGAGATTCGGTGGCAGAACCGACTGATTTAGATGAAGTCATCGTTCCCTGATATAGAGTAAGTATTTCCTGAATCCCAATATCCAGATCTTCAGAGTTTAGCTGAAGATCTGATGCAAATAGGCTGCGTATATTGTCGGAATCACCGCTTTCAATTGCGCTAATTATTTCGTTCAAGTATTCCTTGTCATATTTTGATGAGTTGGAATAGAAGTCATTTCCACAGCCTGTAAGTATAATTCCGATGATCAGAAGGAATAGTATATTGTAAAAGCTTCTGTGCATATTAACTCCTGATATTAAATTGAACAGAGGTTTTGCCGGCCGGCATCTGTTAGAATATGAAATTTGAAACATTTCAATTGTGTTCTATTATAATTCCTGAAAATAATATTTACAATAGATTTTACGAAAATATTAAATAAATTAAAAAAATTAGAAAATTTTATTTTGCTGAAAAAGCAGTAAAATGGACTGCTTTAGGGAATAAATATTGGAATTAAAACAATTGTATCCAAAAAAAGTGATTGCCATATATTGGGCATTGGTCTATAATACGATTTGTCTTAAAGAGAAACAATTGTTTAATATAAGGACTGGTCTTTATCCGGGGCAGAAGACAGTAAGTTAACTATAGCTAACTAAAAAAAGAAAAAATAACAAATTGGAGTTAAAAAGTGTGAAAAGAAATGTTATTAAATTGGTAACATTAAAAAAGGTTTATATATATCATATATAAAGATTGATCCGGAGTTTAAGAATTATGGAGAACGATTTAAGTAAAGCAGAGTGCAGGGGAGCGTTTATAATAAAAAAAATATTCTATCTGATTCTTCTTTTAGCAATGATATATACAGATATAATGCTTTTGGCAGTGCTGAAACTGAGTATGGAAGACGGAGCTTTTTATTTTTGGGCAACACTTCTGTTTTTTATCTGCCTTACATTGGCGATAATATTTAATTTTAAAAGGATAATCAGGGAGATTAATGCAAATAATCAGAGCTTTCCTGTTTACAACACAGTTTTCAGCACTGACGAAATTCGCGAGCTTTTGAAAAATGAAGACTTTCATCCGATGATTTTCCCACCGGATTTTAAGCATCTGGAATATTTTAAGGAAAGCAGGAATTTCTTCCTGATCAAGAACAGATTTATTCCTAAGAATGCTCTGGTTCAGATATTTATTTCGCGTCATCGGGCAAGCAGCTCTGCGACAGAATATAAAAGGATCCATATGACTTACTTTGGCGGGGAGGTCTTTGAATTTGAACTTTCACCATCAATGAGTGATGGTGCACGTCGTTATATTAATGATCTTTTTGATGATAAATATAAGATAAGGCCACGAACTTTTAAGGAAATATGCAGCGACAAGAAAATTTTTACAGATAAATGCCGTAAAATTGCAGATGAACTTTTTCTTAAAAGTGGTGAAAGGGATAGAAAAACATTTTTGCTAAATGTAATAAAAGGAAAATATAATGTAAGATCGCGATTTTATTTAGAATGATCCGGAAGCCCCAACGGAATTTTAAAAAATTTTATAAAAATTAACTTATTATATGAAGAAATTTTTTTGGTCTTTTTATAGGTACAAAGCGCGCAATGCTTTGTATAAAGCGAGATACAAGGCAAAAAAGGCATAAAAGACGTCTCAAAATATTGAAAAAATAAAAATAGAATGGTACAATTACATCGTAAATCTAAAGTTTTTCAACTTTCAGTGTGAAGGGAGATTTAAAACAATGAAAAAAAGAATAGTAGCTATGGTTCTTTGCGCAGCCCTTTCAGCAATGGCAGTAGTGCCAGCATGCGCAGGTACAGCAGCAGAGGAGATCGCTTCTGCTACAGCAACTCAGGCTCAGAGAACAGCCGATTATGCAGCTTACCAGGCAGCACTCGCTCAGTTCAGAGCAGAGCAGGTTGCTAAGGGAGTAGCAGAGACAGCACAGGGTGTTGCAGCTTACAATGCATATCAGGCAGCACTTGCTGAGTTCTACAATGTTGAACTTGCAAAGGGAGCAGCACAGACAGCAGCAGGTCTCGCAGCAGTAGCTCAGGGACAGTTAGCTCTTCAGGCTTTCTATCAGCAGCAGCTCGCTGAGGCAGCTATGCAGCAGGCACAGCGTCAGGCTGATTATGATGCTTATCAGACAGCTATGAAGGCAAGAGAAGCAGCTATCCTTGCACAGGTAGCAGCAACAGAAGCTGAGAGAGCAGTTCTCTTACAGCAGGTTAAAGCTTATCTTGCACAGCTTGGTTATTAATATCTTTTCAATAACTGAATTTATGAATTATGCAAAAAGGACGGGTCATTATGGTTCGTCCTTTTTCTGAAATATGAAGAACAGGCCTAACATGAACTTTTTTCTGAGCATTTCCTAAGGAGCTATATGACTTTTAAAACAAGGTTGATAATAGCTTTTCTGGTAATTGTTTTGATTCCTATAATTCTTTTCGGAACATCATTACTTGCACTTTCAAAGTTTGAAAGCTATGCTATTAAAAAAAGCATGGGTGTTGATATAGATTTTTACGGAATTGCGTCAAATGGTATTCAGTTTTTCGCAAGTTTGACCGATGATATATATAAGAATGTAGGGGAATATGCAGAAACAGATTCTGCAAAGCTTGAGGATTCAGCGGTATTAACTGAATTAAATGAGAGCCTTTCAAAGAAGTCTTCATTTTTGATCGTAAGAAAGGGCAACGATATCTATTACAGCGGAGACCCTTCAAAAACCACTGAGATCCTTGACATTCTTCCAGCCTATGAGGGCGAGGGTTATGGGATCAATTCCAGAGAAACTTATATTAGAGAACAGAGACTGCTTATAAAACAGGTTGACTTTCGATTTACGGATCATTCGAAAGGAACCGTTTTTATAGTGACATTCATATCTGATCTGATACCTGATATGCGTATGTCCACGTTCAAGATCGCGCTGGCGCTTATAATTGTTCTGATCATTACAGGTGTCGCACTTGTCTCATGGATATATACGGGAATTGTTTCTCCGATAAGGGAGTTGAGCGTTGCCTCGCAGAAAATTCAGGATGGTACACTGGACTTTGAGATCAATATTCCACCGGTCGATGATGAAGTAGCCCGTCTTTGCAGAAATTTCGAGGAAATGAGAAGAAGGCTCAGAGCTTCTGCAGAGCTGAAAATTGAAAGTGAAAACGAGAACAGAACTCTGATCACTAATATCACGCATGACCTGAAGACTCCTGTTACCTCTATAAAGGGTTATGCAGAAGGGCTTCTGGACGGAGTTGCGGATACACCGGAAAGAAGAGAAAAATATCTTAAGACTATCTATAACAAGGCAAATGATATGGATCGTCTGATAAATGAGCTTACTTTCTATTCCGGAATTGACGGGGACAGGATTCCATATAACTTTGCGAAGGTTAATGCCACAGGATATTTTAATGACTGCGCAGAAGAACTTAAACTGGAGCTTGAGTCGCGCTCATATATTTTTGTTTATACTAACGCGATCTCACCGAATGCTTATATTATCGCAGATCCGATCCAGCTTAAGAAGGTTATTAATAATATCGTGGGTAATTCCATTAAGTATATGGATAAGGAAAAGGGAAAGATAGCTATTTCCCTAAAGGAAACAGAAAATGAGATCCTGGTTTCATTAATGGATAACGGTATCGGAATTGATGAAAAGAACCTGCCGTATATATTTGACAGGTTTTATCGGGCCGATTCGTCGAGAAATACGGCGAAGGGAGGCTCAGGCATAGGTCTTTCGATCGTTAAAAAGATTGTGGGAGATCATGGCGGTAGAGTATGGGCTGTCAGCAGTAAGGGAGAAGGGACAACTATCAACATTGCTTTAAGAAAGTATGAGGAATCGGGTTTAAAGGAAGGTTCAATGGGGGAGACTGAATGAGCAGAATTTTAATTGTTGAAGATGAAGAATCAATTGCGGATCTTGAAAGAGATTATCTTGAACTTTCAGCGTTTGAGGTTGAGGTAAAAAACGACGGTGATGAGGGATTACAGAGTGCTATTGAGGGGAACTTTGATCTCATCATCTTAGATCTGATGCTTCCCGGAGCAGATGGATTTGAAATCTGTAAAAAAGTCAGGGAGATAAAAGATACTCCGATCATTCTGGTATCTGCTAAAAAAGATGATATCGACAAGATCAGAGGACTTGGTCTCGGTGCTGATGACTATATGACGAAGCCTTTTTCACCGAGCGAGCTTGTAGCAAGGGTTAAGGCGCATCTGTCACGTTTTGAGAGACTTACCGCAAACGGAAGACCAAGAAATGAGATAATTGAGATCCGTGGATTAAAGATCGATAGAACTGCAAGACGTATCTGGGTAAACGAAGAGGAAAAACAGTTTACCACAAAGGAATTCGATCTGCTGGCATTTCTTGCTTCAAATCCTAATCACGTATATTCTAAGGAAGAGCTCTTCAGAAATATATGGGATATGGAATCTGTAGGTGACATAGCCACGGTAACAGTTCATATCAAGAAGATAAGAGAAAAGATCGAGCTGGATTCTTCTAATCCTCAGTATATTGAAACAATCTGGGGAGTAGGATATCGCTTCAAAATCTGATAAAATTAAAATCGATGAAAAACGGAAACTTTTTGACAGGTGGGAAATCACCTGTCAGAAGGTTTTTCGGCATGCAATAAAATTAAGAAGATCGGGAAAATAAAATATGGCAGATGATAAGAGATTTGCGGTACTTATAGATATAGAAAATGTATCGCAGAAATATATTGGCCTCATCATGGATGAGGCTTCTAACTATGGGGATCTGACGATCAAGAGAGCCTATGGGGACTGGACACAGAGCTCCAGTGCATCCTGGAGGTCGATCCTTTTGGATAATTCGATCATTCCCATGCAGCAGTTCAACAACACTTTCGGTAAGAATTCATCTGATTCGGCATTGATAATAGATGCCATGAAGATACTTTACAGCAATAACGTCGACGGATTTTGCCTGGTATCTTCAGACAGTGATTTCACCAGACTTGCGGCAACTCTTAAAGAAGAGGGAAAAATAGTCGTAGGAATGGGAGAGAGTAAGACGCCGAATGCGCTTATAAAGGCCTGTGACAGTTTTAAGCTTTTAGATGTGCTTTATAAAGAGGCAAATGCAGATAAGGAAGCCCTGGAAAAAACAGCGGCAAAAAAAACAACTGCAAAAGGGGTTCAGAAAAAGTTATCTGTTAAGCCTGCGGCAGAGTCAAAATCCAAGTCTAATCTGACAAAGCTTTCAACTATTGAGAAGGCGATCAGGCAGATAGTGCTTAACTACGATGACGAAAACGGAATGAATATAAGTGCTCTCGGAAACAGTCTGCAGAGACGTTATCCGGATTTTGACACAAGAAATTACGGAGCACCGAAGCTTTCTAAATTTCTTGCCCAGTTTAAGAGTTTCACGTTGACTAAGATTGGAAATACAACATATATAAACATAAATGATAAATAAAGAATTAAAAATTTTAATGGAGGATTCCTCACTGATAGCAGTCAGGAAACCGGCAGGTATAGCAAGTGAGAGCGGAAGGATAGGCGAGGCGGATATGCTGAGCCTTGTCAGAAATTATCTTGCGAAAAAGGGTGAAACGCCCTATGCGGCAATGATAATGAGGCTTGACCAGCCGGTGGAGGGAATCCTCCTTTTTGCGAAAAATAAAAAATCGGCGGCATTGCTTTCGTCTATGCTGCAAAAAGCTGAGATCGTAAAGACTTATACAGCTTTGGTAAAGAACGGCTCCGATATCGAAGACGGCGAGCATAGACTTACGGATTATCTGATAAGAGTGAAGGGAAGTAATATTTCAAAAGTTGCCTCTGAAAAAGAAAAGAATTCAAAAGATGCAAAAAAGGCGGAGCTGATATATAAAAAAATCGGTGAGGACAGTAATGGAAACAGCCTTCTCTCAGTGAAGCTTTTAACCGGACGTCACCACCAGATCCGCCTGCAGCTTTCAAATGCCGGAATGCCTATTGTCGGAGACCGTAAATATGGCGGAGATCAGGGAGATTACAGAGGTCCGCTTTGCCTTGCCTGCAGCAGGCTCGAATTATTGCATCCGAAAAATCATGAGAAAGTTCTTCTAGAAATCAGTCCGGACTTCGCTTCGTCTTGACAAAGCAGGCGGTGACAATTAAAATCTAAATATTAGCGGCGAATTGCGCCGTTTAGGATACAGAGAGGAAGTTAAATCAATGGCAGAAAAGAAAAAACTTGTCGAAGCGATAACTTCAATGGAAGAGGACTTCGCGCAGTGGTATACAGATGTTGTAAAAAAAGCTGAGCTCGTTGAGTATTCGAGCGTTAAGGGCTGCATTATCTTAAAGCCCGCAGGATATGCGCTTTGGGAAAATATTCAGAGAGAGCTTGATGCACGTTTCAAGGCAACAGGCGTTCAGAATGTTTATATGCCCCTTCTTATTCCTGAGAGCCTTTTACAGAAGGAAAAGGATCACGTAGAAGGCTTCGCACCGGAAGTTGCATGGGTAACCATGGGCGGCGGCGAGAAACTTGAGGAGCGTATGTGCGTACGTCCTACATCAGAGACACTTTTCTGTGATTTTTATAAAAACGATATTCATTCATACAGGGATCTTCCGAGGGTTTACAATCAGTGGTGTTCAGTATTCCGTTGGGAAAAGACCACAAGACCTTTCCTTCGTTCAAG
>JAIKZC010000147.1 GCA_024682575.1 Lachnospiraceae bacterium
TTCACAGGCAAACTGCGCACTCCGCTGCGCAGTTATGCCACAATAACTTTGACTGAACACTGGGTTTTGCCCATTGCCGTAGGCAATTTTAAATGGCAAAACCCGTTACTGGAGCACGCTGAAAGCGTGTGAACAGTAACAAGTTTTAGTCAAACTTATAAAAAAATTAAAAGGACAGAATTTTTATCTTCTGTCCTTTCTTAATTTTAATCTTATTCCGATTTATTCTGCTTCGCCGTACATTTTTTCTTTCAAAAGTGTACGTTCTGCGGCAAGCTTCTCTCTTTCGATCTGCTCTTCCATTTCAGATTCAAGTCCGGCCGCATAGCCTCTGAGCTCATCGTTCAGTGACATCATCTTGGCATCCAGGTCAGATACCATTTCCGCACATTCAAAAAGTTCCCTTTTAATATGCTCCGGAGCTTCACCCTCAAACTTATAATTGATCTTATGCTCAAGGCTTGCCCAGAAATCCATTGCTACAGTACGTATCTGTATTTCAACCTTAGTATCAACACATCCGTCAGACAGAAAGATCGGCACGGTAACGATCATATGATAGCTCTTATATCCGCTCTCTTTTGGATTTCTAATATAATCCTTTATGGAAAGAATATTGATGTCATTTTGATTTGCCAGCATTTCTGCTATGTTGTAAATGTCAGATGTGAATGAACAAATGACTCTGATACCTGCTATGTCGTTTACATACTTAACCATGTTTTCAATGGTCGATTCATAGCCTCTGTGTCTGAGTTTCTTAACAATACTTTCAGGTGATTTAATCCTCGATTTAATGTGTTCGATGGGATTATACCTGTGCACATGCTGAAACTCATCATTAAGGATCTCAAGCTTAGTGTTTATCTCCTTCAAAGCCGAATTATACAAAAGTATAATTGTTTTCCAGCTGTCAACACTGTCATAACTTGTCTCAGCGTAATCCATATTTAGTTCCCCATTTAGTAAATAAATTACTCTTTCTTTATATATTTCTTTTATTATCCTGTCTGTTTCCCTCAAAAACTGACAGGATCAGATAAATGATCGTTTTAATTATATATGATTTATTGAACGCGGTCAAGGCTGGGAGGGCTTTCGGAAGCTTTCGTACACTGCATACCGCACTTTGAATACAGTTATTATCCATCTGTGAAAGTTTTATAAAGAATCCCTTTATTTGCTGGAAAAAATAATTCAAGCATGTTATAGTGGGTTTTGTGCATGAAAAAAGTACTTAACTTTCTTGTATTCATGCGTTTTTTCAAATAGAAAACTATTTTTGGAGGTTATTATGAGAAAATTCAATCTTTCTAAATCGATTGCTGCAGTTTTATCTGCTGCTCTTCTTGCAATGAGTCTTACTGCATGTGGTTCTACCGCTTCAACAGCTTCTACAGCTGCAAGCACTGCTTCTACCGAGGCTGCTGCAAGCACTGCTTCTACTGAGGCTGCAAGTGAAGCTGCTCCTTCTGAAGCTGCTTCCGAAGAAGGTACAGAAGTTGAAGCTGAGGAAGGATCAACCGAAGCTGCTGACACTGAAGCTGTAAGTGATGATGTAGTTGATGATGAGATCGATGAGAGCAACACAGATATCACAGCCGGCAGCACAGACGAAGACGGTTACTATTCAGCATATGCATATCTTAACAATGCAGTTGATGCCAATGTTTCAGCTCTTGGCGCTGACATCAAGACAGACGATTTTTCTGCATCAAAGGCTATCGCTGATGCCGGTTCTACAGCTATAAAGGATGCAAGACTTAAGTATCTTACAGCTGAAAATGATGGCGATGAGGAAGCAGCAGAGGATGACTTTTCTGATTACGAGGATGTTGAAGCTGCTACAGACGCACAGCTTACAGAGATCAAGAACTATGGTGAGGATCTCGGAAAGCTCTTCGATCAGTTCGGTATCACAGCTTATGATCTTTCATCTCCTTACGATTCAGACAGCGATTACGTAGAGTATGATGTTTACTCATCAGACGGAAAGCTTTTCCTTCTTGACTTCTATTTCACAGACGGAAAGCTCAGCACTATCGACTTCAACGAGGAAGAAGAATAATTCCAAATATATTTATCATATAAAAAAATCCGGTTTTTACACC
>JAIKZC010000243.1 GCA_024682575.1 Lachnospiraceae bacterium
AATAGGATTAGTAGATTAAATGAATCACAAATATGAATTGATCACTACGGACGGTCGTGCGCGTCGAGGAAGGCTCACGACCGTTCATGGTGTGGCAGAGACACCTGTATTTATGAATGTCGGAACAGTTGCTGCAATAAAGGGGGCTGTTTCAACAGAGGATCTTGAAGGAATAGGAACTCAGATAGAGCTCTCCAATACATATCATTTACATGTCCGCACAGGCGATGAAACGATAAAAAAGCTTGGCGGACTTCATAAATTTATGTCTTGGAATAAGCCCATACTTACTGATTCGGGCGGATTTCAGGTGTTTTCACTGGCTGGTCTCAGAAAGATCAAAGAGGAAGGCGTTACATTCCGCTCACATATAGACGGAAGAAAAATATTCATGGGACCCGAAGAAAGTATGAGGATACAGTCAAATCTTGCTTCGACAATAGCAATGGCTTTTGATGAATGTCCTGATGCAAAGTCTTCGAGAGAGTATGTTGCGCCTTCGGTTGAAAGAACCACACGCTGGCTTAAGCGATGCAAAGATGAAATGCAGAGACTTAATTCACTTGATGATACGATCAATAAAGACCAGATGCTCTTTGGCATCAATCAGGGAGCTATATTTGATGATATCCGTATAGAACATGCGGAAACCATTAAAGATATGGATCTCGATGGCTATGCGATCGGAGGACTGGCGGTAGGAGAGACACATGAAGAAATGTATCATGTTCTCGATGTAACAGTTCCGCATCTGCCCCAGGATAAGCCAATTTACCTCATGGGAGTCGGAACACCTGAAAATATTGTGGAGGGTGTTTACCGGGGAATTGATTTCTTTGATTGTGTATATCCATCAAGAAACGGTCGACACGGTCATGTTTATACACATTACGGAAAGCTCAATCTCTTCAATGCAAAGTATGAATTTGATGAGAGACCTATAGAGGAAGGCTGTAATTGTCCTGCATGCAGACGTTACAGCAGGGCGTATATACGTCATTTGATGAAGGCAAAGGAAATGCTTGGAATGAGACTTTGCGTACTTCATAATCTCTATTTTTACAATCATCTGATGGAAGAAATCAGAGATGCGATAGATTCTCATCATTACGAAAGCTTCAGAAAGGAATTTCTTGAAAATATCCGCAGTGAAGAGAATAAAAAATAAGGCTTGTTTAGTCAGATGAATTTGTGTATTATATAAGACAGGGTCGTTTTCGGGGAAAATGTTCCTAAGATAGAAATATTTATATTAAGGAGAAACGATAATGGATTTACTCTTAACAAATGCAGCTGCTGGTCAGAGCAGTATAGTAATGGTCGTTGCTTATGTTGTTATCATCGCAGCTTTCTTTTACTTTGCAATGGTTCGCCCGCAGAAGAAAGAAAGACAGCGTATGCAGGCTCTTTATGAGTCACTTGCAGTAGGCGACAGTGTGCTTACAAACAGCGGTTTTTATGGCGTTATCATCGACATCTCTGATGATACTGTGATCGTTGAGTTCGGAAATAATAAAAACTGCAGAATCCCTATGCAGAAAGCTGCCATTGCGCAGGTTGAAAAAGCTGATGAAGCGTCTGCCAAGGATAAGGACTGATCATTTATGTGTATGTTTATGGGGACGCGCTTTTCGATAAGATAAGCGCGTCTTTACTTATATTTAACGGATTTAGGGGTTTACAGTGCTAAAGTGACTAAAATAGCAGGAGGAAGATACAATGAACTTTAAAATCGGATGTATTCCCGGAGATGGAATAGGACCGGAAATCGTAAGAGAAGCGCGCAAGGTTTTAGATGCGGTCGGGAAAAAATACGGACATGAGTTTATTTATACTGAAATAGATATGGGTGGATGTTCTATAGATAAGCATGGGGTGCCACTTACAGATGAGGCAATAGAAGCTGCAAAGGCAAGCGATGCCGTACTTATGGGCTCTATAGGCGGAAACACCTCAACATCTCCTTGGTATAAGCTTCCGCCGGAAAAAAGACCGGAGGCAGGTCTCTTAAAGATAAGAAAGTCACTTGGATTATTTGCAAATTTAAGACCTTCATATCTTTACAATGAGCTTAAAGATGCATGCCCTCTTCGAGAGGAAGTTGCTGATGCGGGATTTGATATGCTCATAATGAGGGAGCTTACAGGCGGACTTTATTTTGGAGACAGATATACAAAAGAAGTTGACGGAGTAATGACTGCCGTAGATACATTATCCTATAACGAAAAAGAGATAAGAAGGATCGCCATAAAGGCATTTGAGGTCGCAGAGAAGAGAAGAAAGAAAGTCATTTCTGTCGATAAAGCAAATGTGCTTGATTCATCCAGACTCTGGAGAAAGATCGTAAACGAAGTAGCTGAAAGCTATCCGGATGTGACAGTTGAACATATGCTGGTGGATAATGCGGCAATGCAGCTCGTTAAGAATCCTGCACAGTTTGATGTAGTTCTCACAGAGAATATGTTTGGAGATATATTATCCGATGAGGCAGCCCAGATAACAGGTTCTATCGGAATGCTCCCGAGTGCATCTCTTAATGAGACAAAATTCGGTCTTTATGAGCCGTCAGGCGGATCTGCACCGGATATAGCCGGAAAGAACATTGCAAATCCTATAGCAACTATACTTTCAGCGGCAATGATGCTTAAATATTCATTTGATCTTGATAAAGAAGCAGACGCTATAGAAGAAGCTGTAAAAACAGTATTGAAGGAAGGTATCAGAACAGGAGATATAATGGCTCCGGGCTGCCGCAAGGTAAATACCGATGAAATGGGCAGTGAGATAGCAGCACGTGTCTGATAATAATTTTAGATAATTAAGAAAGAGGAGGATCTAAAGATTATGCTTAGTGATAACGTAAAAAAGGGTGATAAGGCTGCACCCGCAAGAAGTCTTTTTAATGCACTTGGATTTACAAAGGAAGAAATGGCGAAGCCGATGATCGGTATTGTCAGTTCATATAATGAAATCGTACCGGGTCACATGAATATCGATAAGATCGTTGAGGCTGTTAAGCTTGGTGTTGCCGAGGCAGGCGGAATGCCTGTTGTATTCCCTGCGATCGCTGTATGTGACGGTATCGCAATGGGACACATCGGAATGAAATATTCCCTTGTTACCAGAGACCTTATAGCTGATTCTACAGAGTGCATGGCACTTGCTCATCAGTTTGATGCTCTTGTAATGATCCCTAACTGTGACAAGAATGTTCCCGGTCTTTTAATGGCTGCTGCAAGAGTAAACGTTCCTACAGTATTTGTATCAGGCGGTCCAATGCTCGCAGGTCGTGTACATGGTAAGAAAACTTCTCTTTCGTCAATGTTTGAGGCAGTTGGTGCAAAGGCTGCAGGAAAGATAGATGAGGATGAGCTTGATTATTTCGTAGAGCATACATGTCCGAGCTGCGGATCCTGCTCCGGAATGTACACTGCAAATTCAATGAACTGCCTTACAGAGGCAATAGGTATGGGACTTGGCGGAAACGGTACGATCCCTGCAGTTTATTCAGAAAGAATAAGACTTGCCAAGAAGGCCGGCTATGCTGTAATGGAGATGTATAAGAGAAATATCCGTCCTCGTGACATAATGACAAAAGAAGCATTCATGAATGCACTCACTGTAGATATGGCACTTGGATGCTCAACAAATACCATGCTTCATCTGCCTGCTATCGCTCACGAGGCAGGAGTTGACCTCAATATGGAAATTGCAAACGAAGTCAGCAGCAGAACTCCTAATCTCTGCCATCTGGCACCTGCAGGCCGTACATATATGGAAGACCTCAATGAAGCAGGTGGCGTTTATGCGGTAATGAATGAGCTCAATAAAAAGAATCTCTTAAATCTTGACTGCATGACAGTTACAGGAAAGACAGTAGGAGAGAACATTAAAAATGCTGTAAATATGGATCCTGAGACGATCAGACCGATTGATAATCCTTATATGGCAGAGGGCGGTATCGCAGTACTTAAGGGAAATATCGCACCGGATACGGGAATTGTAAAGCGTTCAGCTGTAGCACCTGAGATGATGGTGCATGAAGGACCTGCAAGAGTATTTGATTCTGAGGAAGATGCAATTTCAGCTATTCTTGGCGGAAAGATCAACCCCGGAGATGTTGTTGTAATAAGATATGAAGGTCCTAAGGGCGGTCCGGGAATGAGAGAAATGCTCAATCCTACATCTGCAATTGCAGGAATGGGTCTTGGAGAATCAGTAGCACTTATCACGGACGGAAGATTCTCGGGTGCTTCA
>JAIKZC010000256.1 GCA_024682575.1 Lachnospiraceae bacterium
ATAAAATGCAAAAATGAGCATATTTTTAGGGTAAAATTAAATTGTGTTACTGAGCATTTTAGTAGAAAAGGGGGATTTCTCGAGATGATCATTGGGGCTTTAGCTAATATCATAACTGTAGTTATCGTTGTGGCAGGGGTAATTCTGCTTGGCTTATTCTTCAGAAACTATATTTCCTTAAAAAATCATTATACAGAGATAAAAAGTGTAATGAGCTGGAAAAACACAAGAACATATCTTAATAAAAATACAAAAGAAATCGAAGACCAATCTGTTGATGAAAAAGTAACTCCCGATACTATCAGAGAACTTCAGACCGAGTTTTATAAAACCTGTTCATGGCATGAAGCTTACGCACAGCTCATTCCTGTATTTCCGCTGCTTGGAATATTAGGAACGGTATCAGGTCTTATGGCGCAGCTTGGAAGTCAGGGAGTAGAGGGAATGGTTGATTCATTGAATGGGGCATTGGGCTCTACTTTTTGGGGACTCATCGCTGCTATAATATTAAAATTTTTAGATGCAGCCTTTTCGTCAAGGATTATCAATGATACAGAGATCATACTGGATGATTATGAGAAAAAAATTGATAACGCTGTCAGACTTGGAAACATATCGGAATAACCATATCTTTTGGCAGGGGGATTAAATGAAAAGGCGAAGGGGAAATAAAAATAATATTATAATAGATCTTACATCTCTTCTTGATGTTGTTTTTATTGTATTACTGGTTCTTATTTGTCAGCTGCAGACCAGCGGGAAGAAAACAGAGCAGGCTGAAAAGGATGCAAAAAGAGCCGAGTTGAGTGCGAATGCAGCAGCGGAAATATACAATGATCTGTCTGATTCCCATAAAAATTTATCTGATTATGTAGTTTTTATCGCAGTGAATTCACAGTTTGAAGAAAATCTCACTACGAGACATATTAATCTTTTATGTTCAGATGAAACTGTTACTATCCCGGAGATAAAAGATCTGGAGGGAACATATACTGACGGATATAAAGACCTTAGGAATTTTATAGAAGATTACATCAAGGCAAACAGTACGAAAACCATCGTGCTTTCATTAAATGAAAACGATGAAGATATCCTTTATCGTGATGAAAAGGCCATTAAACAGATTTTTACTGAATTAACTATCGAATACGACAATGTTAAAAAGAAGGATTAAAATATGCTGGCAATTTTGTTAATGGTTGTTGGAGGCCTTATGATCTTTGTCTCAATATTGGGATGCCTGGCGATACTGTTTCAGCCATTATATGAAGATTATCAGGTCGTAATAAAAAGAAGAGATGATTATACGCATTATCTGTCACCTTCGGGGCAGGCTTATTTAAGAAGCCGTATAAAAAGATACTGGAGAAGCTTAGGGATATTGTTTATCGCAGGTACTCTGATATTTTTCACAGGCTATTATATGAAATATGGCTCGAGAGGTTTTAATAATCTGCTGACATTTAAGGATGAAACTAATGCCGAAGATTCTGATGGAGCTCAGGAGAATCTGTCAAAGAAATTAGATGAAAACGGCGATTATATTTCAGATTCCGGAGTTGTATATTATGGAATAGTTGTCAGAGGAAATGAAGTTATTTATCGAAACGAGCCTATAGGAGATGTTGATACTTTCAGGGAATATATAGAAAATCTTCAAAAGCAGAGTGAGATAGATGAAAATTCTAAGTTCCAGCTTCTGGATGAATATGCGTCATCTGCAGCTTACCTTGAGGTAATGAATATCTTAAACGAGAGAGAGATCGATTATGAAGCGGATTAAAAATAAAAAATTAATAATTATATCTTTTCTCTTTTTGTTTGCCGTTTCTGCGATAGGCTGGGGAAAAAAATCTGTAGAGCTCTTAAATAAAGATCTGCTGAATCTGGATAAAGCGATAGATGCTGCCGAATGGGGAAGCGATGACCTCGCTGCAAATGAAAATGAAATAGAAGATGAAAATGACAGTGAAAGCACGAAAAATAATAATAGTGCCGTCAGCAGTAATACGGTCAATTCCGAAACCATAAAGATAAGGATCAATGGAAAGAGGATCTTTGTTAACGGAGAAGAGTGCAGTAAGGAAGAAATAGAAAAGAAGCTGAGGGTCTTTTATTCAGGTAAAGAAATGGTAAGGATATTTGATGACTATGCCGAGGCTCATGTCTATAGAGCAGTGGATGAAATTTTAACAGAGCTCAGTAATTCGATGGGATTTGAATATTATGAGGGAAATTAAAACTATAAAAGTTAATAATAAAATATTTATATCTATATTCTTCATTTTGCTGTATTTTACGGTTTCAGGATTTTTTTTCGACAAAGTGACTGTGGAGCTGGATACGGAGAAAACTATTGTATATCAGAATGAGAGTGCAGATGTAGTCGTAAAGGCATTCGAAGACAGTTCAAAAACGGCGGAAAAAAATTACAGTAATAATTATCTTTTATTATATGGAACGGTCATATCAAAATCAGATGATAATAAAAAATTTGTTATTGGAAAAAAATCAGGAAAAAAGAATATAAACTGTAAAACTGCTGATAAAGCCTTGATAGAAGAAATAAGTAAAATAAATGAAAATGATTCCGTGAAGGTATATGGCAGGCTGACATTAGATTTCTTTGGAAATATCAATCTGGATATGGATAAATTAGAAACTTCCGGAAACAATCAGCTTAAGAGCAGCCTTTTAACTACAATAGACGGAAAGACTTTTGATAAGGAAAAAGCACTTATTCGGGGCACAGGAAAAAATAATGATACAATTTTTTACATTCCCAACGATTGGAAAGCTGTAGAACATGATATTAAAAAAGAAGGAATAAGTAAGATTCCGGGATATCAATATAAGCTAAATGAACTCGGGAAAAAAGAAGCCTATGCAGAAAGCTTTTTTATATGCTGCATTGATAAGGAGTCTATTGTTGCCGATAAAGATGACATTAATGAAAATGAGCTGATTGAAAAGGCAATATTAAAGGATATTTTTAAGAAAACTGACAGTACGATAAATAAGTTTCCCGCCAAAAAGGTCAAGACCTATTATGGATCGGAATATAAATATTATAAGGATACATTCACTAAGGAGCTTACCGGAGACAGCTACAGGGTGGAAGTTATATTTCAGGAAAAAGATGAAGAAATTCTTATGTATATCTAT